>DAOVRZ010000017.1:0-66281 GCA_030627905.1 Halanaerobiales bacterium | reverse complement strand
GGTATTGATGATGGTAGTAAACATGTAGGTATCGGTATTGTTCAAAAGTGTAAAACCAAAAATAAGCCAGTGTTTAAAGGTACTATAGAACTTAGACAAGATGTATCACACCTCATGACAGTTAGAGTTGGATATAGGAGCTATCGTAGGTATCATAAAGGATATCGACCTAAAAGATTTGATAATAGAGCTAGTAGTCGAAGAAAGAAAAGAATTGCACCTTCCATAAAGCAAAAGAAAGATAGTATTTTAAGAGTGTTAAATAGATTAAAAAAATATGTAAATATCAATGAAATACATTTGGAGGATGTAGTAATAGATATAAGAGCATTACAGGAAGGGGCAAAACTATATAGATGGCAATATCAAAAATCCAATAGACTTGATGTAAATTTAAGAAAAGCTGCGATCTTAAGAGATAATAACACATGTCAAATGTGTTATAAAACCAATTGTAAAATAGAAGTACATCATATAATTCCAAAGAGATTAAAAGGTGATAATAGCATTGATAACTTAATCTCTTTATGTGAAGACTGTCATAAAAAAGTTACAGGAGATGAACTTAAATATAAAGAAAAATTACAGGCTAAAATTAATGGAAAACAATTATCTTTTCATATAGCTCAACATGTTATGCAAGGTAAAAATTATTTAAGAAAAGGTTTAAAAAAAATTGCTCACCTTAAACTTACTAACGGAGGAGATACTGCAAATAAAAGAATTGAATTAAATATTAAAAAATCGCATGCAAATGATGCTTTAGTTATTACAGATTTAAGCATAGAAAAAGAGCAATGTAATATAAAAGATTGGAAAATAAAACCTCAACGAAAAAAAGCAAAATCTAAAGTTGATGAATTAGCAGGATTTAAGCATAGGGATTTAGTTAAATACAGAAAAAGAAGTGGTGATGCTTATATAGGTTATATTACTGCTATGTATCCTCGAAGAAATTGCGTTAATATAACTACTTTGGATGGTAAATCTCTAAAAAGATATGGGATTAAAAGATTAAAATTACTTTGGAGGTTTAGTAAAATTTATTGGTTTTAATTATACTATATGTCTATGTTTTTATATGTTTTGAGAAGGAGGTAGAAAAGTATGAATATTATAAAACCTATCGAAGTTTTTCATGAAATTAAAGATGAAAAAATTGCAAAAAAAATTATTGAAGATCTTAAGGCAGAACCATCAGAAGAAGCTAAAAGGAAAAATGAATATGCTTTATCACTTCTTAGAAAAGCTTTACGTGGATAGGGGTGTTAAATGAAAAAAATATTTGATGACATTTCAAAAAAAACTCATTTGGTACCGTTTTCTCGATTTTATAAAATTGATAAATTTGATTCAGGCTTAAAAGAATATAATAATTTTCTAATGTATGAGGCAAATATATATGAAAAAAGATGTATTAGTAAAACTCATTTGCTATTAGATAATTACACTGCAGACATAATAGGATATTTATCTTTAAGTGCTGCTTCTATAAGAATAACAAGTGAAGAAAAAACTTTTCACGAGCTTGAATCAGTTCCTTTTTTCTCTATTCCTGTACTCAAAATTGGAAAATTAGCTGTGGACAAAAGCTATTGAGAGCGTCAAAAGGGCTATGGTTCATATCTAATTCAAATGGTTAGAGGTTTCGCACTAAAACTCAACGAAAAAAGCGTGGCATGTAGGTTTATTGTTGTTGATGCCGATATTCAATACGATTCAAAAACTGTTGACTTTTATCTTAAAAATGGTTTTACATATAGGTAGTTAAGAAAAAGTAGATTAAATGAAAAATAATTTTTTCACATAATCAGTAAACAACAAAAACAACGAATTTAAAAACAACAACATCCCCGTTGTTTCCAGTAACTCTTCAATAAACTGTTCAATCCTCAATGCTTGAATACTCATTTCATGAAAATTTAAAGAATCCATTAGTATTGCTGCTGCACTTATAACTATCCCTATAATGAAGCAAACATATGCTGATTTCCTGTCCTTAAACAATTTCAAAACACGAGGTAATAATATCAGCCCAATTATTAAAAATATTAGTAGAATGAAATCTCCAGCTGCTGTCCAGAAAAAAACAGGTATTTTTATTCCTTTGGGGCTTAGAAAACTATCCCTTATTCGTTCATGTAGCGCAAACCTTTCATCTAATGTCAAATACCCAAATCCTAATACTAGCAAACTCCAAAGTCTACTTTTTCTATTCTGCTCTTCTAGAATTGAAAATAATAGACAACCTAGAGATATTAAAAAACATGAAAATAAGAGAATTGATTCAAACCAGGTCATTGGAGAGCGTTCAAATATTATACCTTCCCACCAATTTGGCCAATTACCTATTATTAATAATGATATAAATATAATGGATAACACTATATTTGATATGATTATTACACGTTCAAATAATTTTACTTTATTCATTTACCAAGACACCCCTCTCAAAAACATTTCTAGCTTCTCCATTTGCCAAAGCCACTATATTATTTACCCAGTCATCAGTTCCTCTTTCAATGGCCTCAGTAGAATACCAGGCAGTATGTCCTGTTTGAAATATACGTCCATAATCAATAGAATCAGCATTTGATAAAGTAGCAACCTCATCATCAACAACATAGCCGCTTATAGATTTATTCTGTAATGCTTCAACAATAGCGTGATTATCAACTAAGTCTGCTCTTGCTGTATTGATTATATATGCTCCTGGTTTAACAAGTTGTAATTCTTTAGTTGACATAATTGGGGGTGCATTTCTCTCTTTAGAGCAGATAATAACGATAACGTCAGAGTTCTTAAGTAACTCATCATAGGAACTATAAACTGCTATTTCAGATTTAATTTTTATCGGATCATAATAACATATATTCATGCCAAAAGCTTTGGACAAACGCCCAACCTCTTGACCTATTCTTCCAAATCCTACTATGCCAAGATTTTTGCCTCGAAGATCCCATCCACGTAATGAAGTTCCATCTGGGATAATCTTTCTAATTTTATCAAAACTTAAGTGTACTCTTCTGCTCATTACTAACATGGTAGCTAGAGTATGTTCTGCGACAGTTATGGTTGCATAATCAGGCAAATAGCTTAGAGTAATTCCTTTTTTAGATAGATATTCGACATCAATCCATTCACATCCAGTAGTGTATACAGCGATACTCTCTAATTGTGGCAATGAATCGATTATCTCTGAATCAATATCTTTTATAGGTCTTCTTGTAACAGCTAATATTTGTGCATCCTTAGCTAATTCTATAAATTCTTTTTTGTTCACTGGACTAACTTGCTTTATAAAATTAACATCCAATACTGATTTGATTTTGTTAATTTGTTCTTTGGAGAAGCTTTTTTCTCCAAGAGCAGAGATAATTACACCTTTTTTCTTGATTTTATTAGGATACATAAAAAGCAACTCCTTATATTGTAGAATTTTAACTAATATATATATACAATGCGAACACCATAAATCCTTCTTTTCAGATACTTATTATTATAGTCATGAGATGTGTATTGTATTTCCTTATTATGAAAATGATAATTTGTAATATATATGAAAGGGTATATATATAGGATGTTTGTTAATTTCGAAAAAAAGTCTAAATATTATGATTATTGAAAGGATTTTTCTATCTTCAGGGCGAAGTAGTAATATGGATTTATACATACATGAATAATTGAGGTTGGAGAATGGGAGAGGAGTGACAATAGTATATGAATTTTCCGAGAATGGAGATTCACTTAGATCGTCTTAAAGAAAATGCAGAACATATCGTAAGTCTTGGTCAACAGTTTGGTGTAGACATTTGGAGTGTAACAAAAGTAACATGTGGTCATCCTGAAGTTGCAAAGACTTTATTAGAATCTGGAGTCAAAGCTCTGGGTGATTCACGTATAGAGAATATTCAGAGGATGCAGGCTGCTGGAATCGATGCTTACTATTTATTGGTGAGGATCCCGATGATCAGTGAAGCGGAAGCTATAGTTCGATATGCGAATTGTAGTTTGAATTCAGAGTTAGCTGTATTAAAAGCTTTGAATGATGCTGCAGTTAGATTAGATCGAATTCATGATGTAATTTTGATGGTTGATCTTGGTGATTTGCGTGAGGGACTCTGGCCTTCTGATTTGAATGATGTGGTCAAAGAAGTTCTTACTATGAAAAACTTACATATTAAAGGATTAGGAGTAAACTTGACTTGCTGGGGCGGAGTTTTACCAACTGAGGAGAATATGGGACGATTGATTGAATTAGCTAAGTCTATTGAAGAGACCTATCAGATTAAGTTGGAGATTATCTCTGGTGGTAATAGTTCTTCATTACCTATTATGCGAGATGGACATATGCCAGAAGGAATTAATCAATTACGTATTGGAGAGGTTATAATGTTAGGAAATGATACTGTTAGTCATAAACCTTTCCCAAATACTAGACATGATTCTTTTGTTCTGCAAGCTGAGATAATTGAGATGAAAGAAAAACCATCTCAACCGATTGGTAAGATTGGCTTAGATGCTTTTGGTAAACCACCAGTTTTTGTAGATAAGGGTATGCGAATCCGGGCAATCCTAGGAATTGGGAAACAGGATGTAGCAGCAGATGGTTTACGTCCTCTTGATTCAGGAATTGAAGTGGTTGGGGGAAGCAGTGATCATATTATCCTCGATTTAACTGAAGCGGAAGAAACCTATCTTGTAGGAGATATCGTTAGTTTTACTGTGAATTATGAATGTCTTTTAAAAACGATGACTTCTCCTTATGTTGCGAAAATTGTAGTTAAAGTCGAAATAATAACGTAGTTATTATTTCTTAAGTTCAACGACTTCAGAAGGAGATGTGAACTCCCAATGAAGTTTTGAAATTATTCTAATGTTTCCAACCCCACCTATAGAGGAGGGGGACTCGCCTTCTGAAATGTCGTTGAAGCTAACTAGAATTATGTAAGAAAATATTTCTTTTTTCGATAAAAAAGAAGGAATTTTTTATGCATTAACGAATAATTATAAAAAGATGAATAAATAGTTTTTGAAGTAAAAACTTATATATGAATATGAGAGGAGTGCATTAAAAATGCCAGTAAATTTAAAGGGAAGAAATTTTATTACATTGAAGGAGTTTACTCCACAGGAAATTCAATATCTTTTAAATTTGTCAATGGATCTTAAGAAAAAGAAGAGATCAGGCATAAAGGGAGATTTATTAGAAGGTAAAAATATTGTATTATTATTCGAAAAATCTTCAACAAGAACAAGATGTGCGTTTGAAGTTGCAGGATTTGATGAAGGTGCACAGGTTACATTCTTAAGCAACAGCCAGATGGGTAAGAAAGAATCTATCGAAGATACAGCGAAAGTATTAGGTAGATATTATGATGGTATTGAATTTAGAGGATTTAAGCAAGAAACAGTAGATACATTAGCAGCCCATGCTGGAGTACCTGTATGGAATGGCTTAACTGATCTTTATCATCCTACTCAAATTCTTGCTGACTTTATGACTATTATGGAACATGTAGATAAGCCTCTTAGCAAAACTAAGCTTGTTTACGTTGGTGATGCAAGAAACAATATGGGTAATTCATTGATGATTGGTGCAGCAAAACTAGGTATGCACTTTGTTGGAGTTGCTCCAAAAGAATTATTCCCAGCTGAAGAATTAGTTGAGGAAATGAAGCAAGTTGCTCAGGAAACAGGTGCAATTATCGAGTTTACTGAAAATATTGATGAAGGCGTTAAAGATGCAGACGCTATTTATACAGATGTTTGGGTATCTATGGGTGAAGAGGATAAGTTTGAAGAAAGAATTAATCAATTAAAGCCATATCAAGTAAATATGGACATGATTAAGAAGACAGGAAATCCAGAAGTGATCTTCATGCATTGTCTACCAGCTTTCCATGACCTCAATACAGTAGTAGGAAAAGATATCTATGAAAGATTCGGATTAGAAGGAATGGAAGTTACAGATGAAGTATTTAGAAGCAAGCATTCAGTAGTATTTGATGAAGCTGAAAATAGAATGCATACTATTAAGGCTGTAATAGTTGCAACAATTGGTTAAATTGACAATAAGCAAGAAGGAATTTGACTGCTCCATAACGAAATATAAAGAGTGATTTAGGAACGCAAAACATTATGTTTTGCGTTCCTTGCATATATTTTCTAGGCAGCCAAAGGAGGTTTTCATATGGATGAGCGAATTAAGGACAGGTTTACAGATCAATTTTTTAAGGCAATTTTACTCTTAGAAAATGAGGAAGAGTGTCAGAAGTTTTTGGAAGATATCTGTACGATAAATGAGATTAAGTCCATCGCGCAACGTCTGGAAGTCGCTAAGATGTTAAAAGAAGGTGCCACCTATGAAGAAATTGCAAAAATGACAGGGGCCAGCACAGCCACAATCAGTCGGGTAAAAAAATGTTTGAATTATGGAGCAAATGGGTATCAGATTATTCTAGGAAAGCTAGGAATCGAATAATAACATATGTAAGGAGTAGGGGGTACTTTTTTTAGTACCTCTTTTTTCTTGACTTAATTAATGAGATTTGATAAACTAAATACATAAAAACATAGTGGAATACTAGGAATTAAACTTGAGGAGGATGAACTTGAGGAGGATGAACTTGAGGAGGTTACTTTGAATGCGAATTGCTAATAATGTAAGTGAATTGATTGGAAATACGCCCCTTGTTAAATTAAATCGAATTGCAAAGTCGGGTAGTGCTGAAATAGTTGTTAAGTTAGAAGAGTTTAATCCAGGTGGAAGTGTGAAGACAAGGATTGCTCTAAATATGATCCGTGAAGCAGAAAAAGCTGGATTACTTAAACCAGGCGGGACAATTGTTGAGCCTACCAGTGGTAATACAGGTATAGGGCTTGCTTTAGTTGGTACGGTCTTGGGTTATAAAGTGATTTTGACTATGCCAGATACTATGAGTATTGAGCGTCGGAAACTTTTAAGCGCCTATGGTGCTGAGTTGATTTTGACACCCGGTAAAAACGGAATGCCTGGCGCAATAGAAAAGGCTATAGAATTAGTTAATGATAATTCTGGATATTATATACCACAACAGTTTGAAAATCCAGCTAATCCTGATATTCATCGAAAGACCACTGTTCAAGAGATTTTGCGAGATACAGATGGTAAAATTGATGCTTTTGTAGCAGGCGTTGGCACGGGGGGAACAATAACAGGCGTAGGAGAAGTTCTTAAAAAAGAGATTCCAGGTGTGAAGATTATTGCAGTTGAACCAACTAGTTCAGCAGTTTTATCAGGAGGAGAACCAGGTCCTCACAAAATTCAAGGTATTGGTGCTGGGTTTATTCCGAAAAATTCAAATATGGAAATTGTTGATGAAGTTATTTCTGTTTCCAATGAAGATGCTTTTAACACAGCCAGAAAATTAGCTAGAAATGAAGGACTCTTAGTTGGGATTTCTTCGGGGGCTGCAGTTTTTGCTGCATTAAAGGTTGCTGAAGAATTAGGTGAGGGTAAGCGAGTGGTTGTTTTAGCTCCTGATACTGGTGAGAGATACCTTAGTACAGAGTTATTTGAATTTTGAGGATAAAATATTTTATTATATTCTTGACAATTTGATAGTATTTATGGTATGCTAATAAAAAGTTAACTTTAATACGTTAAATTTTTAAAGTGTGAATACCACCCCCTAAAAGTAAATATAGTTTGAAGTACTTATCCAGAGCGGTGGAGGGACTGGCCCTATGAAGCCCGGCAACCAGCCTGATTTTTATCAGGCACGGTGCCAATTCCTACCTAAAGTTTATTCAGACCTGAATAAACTTTAGGGGAGATAAGGAAGCGCAAAGTCGCTCTCCTTATGGAGAGTTTTTTTATTTGGATAAAGAAGGAGAGGAAAAGATGATTCAGGTTGTAGATTTATATAAAACTTATGAAGGTCGTGAAAGAGTTGAAGCGATCAAAGGTGTCGATTTGGAGATTAGGAAAGAGGAAATTTTCGGGATTATAGGAGCAAGTGGTGCTGGAAAGAGTTCGTTGATACGATGTTTGAATTTATTAGAAATTCCAACTTCAGGTCAGATATATGTAGATGGGTCTGAATTGACTAATCTTTCTAGGAACAAACTTAGGAAGGCAAGACAGAAGATGGGGATGATCTTTCAGCATTTTAATCTTCTTTCTTCGAGGACAGTGGCAGGAAATGTAGAGTTTCCTTTAGAGATAGTGGGAGTTCCCAAAAAAGATCGTGCTAGAAAGGTTCAAGAATTACTTGAATTAGTTGGTCTGGCTGATCGTGCAGATCATTACCCTTCTGAATTAAGTGGAGGACAAAAACAGCGGGTTGGGATTGCTAGAGCTCTTGCAAATGACCCAAAAGTGTTACTATGTGATGAAGCAACTTCAGCTTTAGATCCTGTTACTACGAGAAATATATTAAGATTAATTAAAGAGATCAATCAACGCCTTGGGTTAACAGTAATTTTGATTACCCATGAGATGGATGTTATTCGAAAGATCTGTGATAGAGTTGCTGTGATGGATGAAGGAGTTATTAAAGAACTGGGAGAGGTGAAAGAGATCTTTGCTGCACCTAAATCTCCAGTTACACGTGAACTTTTGGGACAGGTTGAATTGAAGGTTGAGCCTGAAATCTTACGTGGTTTAGGAGAAGGTTGGATATGGAAGTTGACTTTTATTGGTCCATCAGCAAAAGAGCCAATTATCTCTCAGTTGATTCAGCAATATCATCTTCAAGTAAACATTTTAGCAGGTAATATTGAACAGATTCATGGTGATTCTTTTGGAGAATTATTGATTGAATTAGAAGGAAATGTAGATCAAATCTATCAAGCGATGGATGATCTTCTTAATAAAGGATTAAAAGTGGAGGTGATAAGAGATGGAAGCAATGATTGTTAAACTTAGCAAGCACTTTCCATTATTGATGGATGGTTTAAGGGAGACAATTTATATGGTTGGCATGTCTATTTTAGTGGCAACATTGATTGGTATTCCTTTGGGGGTATTGCTGGTAGTGACAGAAAAAGGTCATATATGGGAAAAAAGATGGCTGAATATGATTCTAGGTTGGGTGATTAATATTGGACGCTCGGTACCGTTTATCATTTTAATGGTTGCGATTATCCCCTTTACTAGAGCTTTAGTTGGTACCTCAATAGGAACAACTGCAGCGATTGTACCTTTGACTGTAGCTTCTATTCCTTTCATGGCAAGAGTTGTTGAAGCTGGATTGAAGGAAGTTGATCCTGGTGTTGTAGAGGCAGCATTAGCGATGGGTGCTAGTCGAATGGAGATTATTTTGAAAGTACTTATTCCAGAAGCGTTAGCTTCATTAATTTTAGGAGTGACGATTACTACTATCAGTCTAATTGGCTATTCTGCAATGGCTGGTGCAATTGGTGGTGGTGGATTGGGAGATTTAGCAATTCGTTATGGATATCAGAGGTTTAGAGCAGATATTATGCTGGAGACTGTTATTCTGCTGGTTATTTTAGTGCAAATAATTCAGTGGATTGGGAATCGGTTAGCTGAGCGGTTTAATCACAAATAGTAAAGAGTTAAGAATTAAAATTTAAAAGGAGTGGTGGAGAATGAAGAAGTTGTATGTATTATTGGTGGGAGCATTGTTGTTATTAGGTTTGTTTGTTGGTGGAGTTAGTGCGAAAGATGTGATTAAAATTGGAGCGACTCCTGTTCCTCATGTTGAGATTCTTGAGTTTATTAAACCAATTCTTTTGGAAAAAGGGATTACTTTAGAGATTATTGAATTTAACGATTATGTTCAGCCAAACTTAGCGTTAGCTGATGGTGAGTTGGATGCTAACTTCTTTCAACATATTCCGTATTTAAATACTTTCAGTAATGATCGTCATCTTGGTTTAGACTACATTGCAGGAGTACATATTGAGCCACTCGGTTTGTATTCCAAAAAAATTAGCAAAATTGAGGAATTGAAGAAGGGTTCCATCGTGGCAATTCCAAATGATCCTACTAATGAAGGTCGGGCATTACTGTTGCTTCAGGCTGCAGGTTTGATCAAATTAGATGAACAAGCTGGATTAGAGGCAACTCCAATAGATATTGTGGAAAATCCTCTGAAATTAAAATTTAGAGAATTGGATGCCGCTCAACTTCCACGTGTACTGGAGGATGTGGCTGGGGCAATTATTAATACAAACTATGCGCTAAATGCTGATTTTGTACCTTTAGAAGACGCTATTATTATTGAAGGTAGTCAGTCTCCTTATGTTAATGTAATAGCTGTTCGTAAGTCTGATACAAATCCAAACTTACGAATATTGGCAGAGGTTTTGATATCGAAAGAAGTACAGAATTTTATTCTTGAGAAATATGAAGGTGCTGTAGTTCCTGCGCCAAGTTTGAAAACAAAATAGTATATTAAATGATAAAATGGCATGCTTGTTAAAAGCATGCCATTTTTTTAAAATAGGCTAATGGAAAAGAACTGAGATAGGTTTACATCGACTTTAACTTTTTTCTAACAATGGTTCTAATTGATTTATCCAAATCCACTGAGGATTATAACGTTGTCTGACTTGAGTTTTCGAATAGACCACATAATCCTCACGTAAACGATTTAAGATTTTTTCCCCATGCTGTTGATAATATGCTTCTTCGGAAGGTTGATAGTTTTCTTGGGTATTATATCCAAAATTCCTAGCATCCCATCTCATAAAATAAGCCTTTAATTTTTTTCCTAATTCCTCTAAGGCCGGTACTGCTTCATTTAAAACAAGAAAATTTCCTCTACTAGCTGCTTCAAGAACAGTTAATCCAAAGGATTCAGAAAAAGAAGGACAGATAAATAAATTTGATAAAGTAAAAAGTTCTAAAATGGTCTTTCTTGGAATTCCTGTTGGATAACCTAGATCAGATGTAAAAAGAAGATCTTCTTCTTTCAGACCATGCTTAGAACCTATTTTTTTTATCATTGTTTTATATAACTCTGGTTTAATATCACTACAGCTAAAATCACAGAAGATGACTTTTACTTTTACCTCGGTTTTTGTCTTAATTGCTCCAGCTAAAGCAGCAACTTTTCCAAACTGTTTACCTGGTGTTAATCTGCCTGGATAGACGATGAGCAGATCAGGTGAAAATAAATCGACATGATCAGAAATTTTCTGAGTCACCTCACTCATATTTTCTAATAAATTCAAGCTATTATTAACAACTCTGCATTTACCTTCAGGAACATCATATTGTTTAGCAAGTGCAGAGATACCTGAATAGGTAGGGTAAACATATATTGTGTTAGGCATTGGAGTATATCGAGCTGAAAAAGGCCATTTAGGTTCAGGAGGACGGTTCACAGGCAAGGAATGGGTGAAAGCAAGAAATTTTACATTGGGTAGTTCTTTTTGAGCTTTTCTAATAGCCACATTATGCACTAGATGCCATCCTTGATAATGAATATCGTGCATAATACAAAAGTCTACATCTGATAGTTTAGTTATCAAGTCTTTTGCTATAACATCTGCTTCTTCAAAGAAGGTTTCATGTAGTTCTCCAAATGGTTGGGAATAATCATGCCAATGAATTTTTTGATCATTAAGTGTATTAGTTACTTTAACCCACTCAATTCTTTCATCTAAATAAATACCATGACGTTCATGGTCAGGACAATCTTCGCTTACAAGGACTTT
Source organism: Halanaerobiales bacterium (assembly GCA_030627905.1). Classification (GTDB taxonomy): domain Bacteria; phylum Bacillota; class Halanaerobiia; order DY22613; family DY22613; genus JAGMES01. The sequence goes on along the minus strand of DAOVRZ010000017.1, from coordinate 54,608 downwards.
TGTTTGAACATTATTATTAAGTAACATTTTTAATTGTTCTGCTACTATATTTATTATAGAGTAGGTGCGAGTAAGTCCATTAAACATTGTTAAAATAGCTACTTTCATTTTTTCTCCTCCTTAAATGTTGTTTAAACTTTCAATATAATTATATTGTATATTTTCCTACTTTGTGAGAACAACATTTTAATTTTTTTGCGTTTTTAGTGACAAATATCTATCTTAAGACATAAAATATATTACTTAAAAATCTAAGGGGGAAAAAATAAATGTCTATACCTGTAATTCCTGAAAGGACTCAAGAGGAAGCGTTAGTCGATTTATTAGAATCAATAGCTTTAGAGGAGACAGCACTGGCTCATATTATAAATGCAGAAGGAGAGAAAATTCAAGCAATTGCTCAAATGTTAGAAAATGGAACTATAGAGCCTGATGAGGCACTTGAATTTCAAAAGGTAATAAATAAAATTTTAAGAACACCAATTAAACACCAGATATTGTTACAATTTAAGTTGGAAGATGTTTTAGAAGCTAAGGGTATTACTACAACTACAACTACAACAACTACTAGTACGACAACAACAACAACAACTACAACAACTACTACTGTTTAATTTGAGTTAGCTAAATTGTTTGGTTAAAATACAGCTTCATCTCTTTGTTTGATTTAAGGGGTGAAGCTTTTCTACCACCTAAATAAAGAAAACCATAGATGAATAGTTATCGCGTTCAAAAAGGGGTTGAGAAAGATGAGTATGCCAAAAATACCAAAAGGGGATTTAAAAAAATCGTTGACAGATTTATTAGAGTCAATTGCTTTAGAAGAAGTTGCCCTTGCTCATTTTGTAAATGCAGAAGCTGAAAAAATTCAAGCTATTACAAAATCCATAGAAGAGAATAAACTTTGCCCGGAAGACATAATTAAGCTTCAGGAAAGTATAGCCAAATCAATGAGGATGCCGATTAAACAACAAATGTTATTACAATTTAAATTAGAAGATATTTTAAATTTTAAGGGTCATGATTTTTGTCACCATGAGCACCATGAGCACCATGATTTTAAACACCACTGTAAAATAGATGGAATTTGTAATTTGGATAAACATAAGGATCTATGTCACTTTCCTTGCGAAGAATTTTTAAAAGAAGTAACATTAGAGATCCCACCAGATAAACCTGATATTAAAGAAGTGACCAAAATATGTCTTGATCCTAAGGTGACTTCTCATAAAACCATTAAAACTTTGGAAGGTTTCAAAACAATTATTCAGGGTAAAATTATCAAAAAAATATTTTATATCTCTGACAATTGTAAAGAATCAGTACGTAAAGTTAAGTTTGAAATTCCTTTTTGTACTTTTGTAAAATTACCTATTCATATAAAGGGCAAAAAAATTGAAGTATTTGTTGAAGATATTTCAAACCAGGTTATAAGTCCCCGAAAGATCAGTGAATGTATCCTGATCTTTGTCTGCGTCATTCCAGGTGAAGAATGTGATTGTGATACTGACTGCTAGAAAGGGGCTATTTTTATGTCAAATTCTGAATACATATGTGAAAGTAAGTTGATACGTAAAAAAAAATGTATTCCAACTAAAAAAATAAACATTTTAATTCCCATTTATTTCTCTCTGCCATGTGAAACTTCTTCTATCATCGAAATATATGATTCTAAGATCATTGTTGAGAAGATTAAAACGAAAATGCTTGGTACAAAAGCTGTTATAGTAGGTAAAATCAAAATTATACTACACTATTTCTCAGTTGATAACCTAATGCATCGAGTTGCTTTTTGCATAGAATTTATTGAGGAAATGGACTTGAATTTTTATTATAGAGGTGTTCCTGAAGTTATAGTAAAAGCAGTATATAGAGATTTTGAATTGGCAGAACCAGTTAGTGATAAATGCGAAAAGTTAGGTTATAAGAAGGTTATTGGGCAACTAGTAGTTAAAGGATTTATAAAAATTCCTAAACCTGTAGAAGATCCCTGTCACTACTAGATGATACATATCATATTTTCTCTAATGACAAGAAGAGAGGAGGTAGGAAAGATCCTCCTCCTACTTGATTACAAGAGAGGATATATGATGAGAATAGCATAGTGCTTTATCGATAATGTTCATTAAGGTAATAAAATTTTTAGAAAAATTAAAAATTTCTATCGGTTCATTAAATCTAACGCCTACATTCTGAGGTCCTGAACTATAAGATAAGTGTGGTACAGCAACTCCAATCTCTTTATTATTTTCCAATGTGTTGATTAATCCATCAAACCAATTTGGTGGAAATATTAAGTCGTTGTTTAGAGTAGCTATGATCTCACCTCTACATTTCGCTAGTCCAAAATTTATGCTTACAGGAAACCCGATGTTTTGATTCAAATTAAGAAAAATAAATTCAATGGGGTTATTTTGATAGTTTGTTTTTAGTTGTTCAAGGCCTTTTTCTATATGAACATTACTTAATGATTCAATTAAAGTAACAATAGCTTGTTTAGTTATTTCCCAATTGTTATAACATACAATTACAAAACTATAATAAGGAATGGGTACTCCTCCCTTTTAATGATTGAATATTGAAGTTCCATGATTTTTTTCTCTACATTATTTGCAATATAATATGCTATATAAATATAATTGTTACTTAAATTGAAACGAACCCTCTACAATCATAAATCATATTATAAATATGGTAAGTATCAAATGGAGGAAGATTAGGAGGAAGAATATGAAAGGGATAATTTTAGCGGGGGGTACTGGATCCAGACTTTATCCTTTAACAAAAGTAATCAACAAACATCTTCTCCCTATATATAATAAACCGATGATCTTTTATCCAATAGAGACTCTTTGTAAAGCTGGAATTACAGATATATTGATTGTGCTTGGTGGGGAAAGCACGGGAGAACTATTTCAATTGTTAGGCAGTGGTAAGAAATTTGGAGCAAATTTCACTTATAAATATCAGGATGAAGCTGGAGGAATTGCTCATGCGTTAAGTTTAGCAGAAGATTTTGCTAATGGAGAAAAAGTGATCGTTTTACTGGGTGATAACATTATTCAAGAGGATTTGAAAATTGCGGTTAAGGATTTTGAAAAATCAAAGGTTAAAGCAGGAGTTTTTTTGAAACAGGTTTCTGAACCAGAACGATTTGGTGTGGCAGAAGTTCAGAATCAAAAGATTATTCAAATTGTAGAAAAACCAGAGAACCCAAAAAGTAATTGGATTGTAACTGGAATTTATATGTATCATCATGAAGTATTTGATATTATCAAAACCTTAAAACCTTCTGATAGAGGAGAGTTAGAAATTACAGATATTAATAATTCATTTATTCTACAAAACGCGCTAAAAGCATATTATTTAGAAGGATTTTGGACTGATGCAGGGATATTTGAAAGTTTATTTAATGCAACAGTGCTGGCCCGTGAATCATATCTTAAGAGGAGGAGTGAAGGATGATAGAAGGGGTTAAAATCAAAAATCTCAAGACGATTCCAGATGAACGTGGACGATTAATAGAAATTTTAAGGGAAGATGATGAATTATTTATTCGATTTGGGCAAATCTATATGACAACAGCTTATTCTGGAGTTGTTAAAGCCTGGCATTATCATAAAAAACAATTTGATCATTTTGTTATTATAAAAGGGATGATGAAAGTCGTATTATATGATGAACGTGAAGATTCATCAACCTATAAAGAAGTAAATGAGTTTTTCATGGGTGAATTTAATCCAATTTTGCTTCAGATACCTCCAAATGTATATCATGGTTTTAAGTGTATTAGCGAGGGTGAAGCGATTGTTATTAATATTCCTACTCAAAAATATGACTATGATGATCCAGATGAATATCGGGTTGATCCTCATGATAATGATATTCCGTACGATTGGGATCGGAAAGATGGGTAAAATATTGATTTCTGGTGCTGACGGACAGTTAGGAAGAACCTTGAGTGAAGTTTTTCAAGATGAAAATGTTTATGCATGGGGAAGAACTATGTTGGATTTTACTGATCCATTAACTACTTTAAAAAAGATTAAGAGATTAAAGCCTGAAGTAATTATTCATGCTGGAGCTTATACAGATGTAAAAGGATGTGAGTTGAATCCTAATAAAGCTTTTTTGGTAAATGCGTTAGGAACAAGAAATATTGCTATTGCTGCTCTAGAAGTGAATGCAAAAGTTGTGTATATTAGTACCGATTATGTATTTGATGGGTCGAAACAAGAGCCTTATATTGAGTTTGACACCTTAAATCCTTTAAATATTTATGGTAAATCAAAACTTGCTGGAGAAGAAATTATTCAATCATTATTGCAAAAATTTTATATTCTCCGCACGTCCTGGATATTCAGTGAATATGGTCGTAATTTTGTAAAAGTGATGCTAGAATTGGCGAAGGAAAGACATAAAATTACAGTTATCAGAGATCAGATTGGAACACCCACCTATGCTAGGGATTTAGCCGTTGCCATAAAAGAGGTTATTCAATATCCTTTTTATGGTATATATCATATCTCCAATAAAGGCTCTTGTTCTTGGTTTGAGTTTGCCAAAGCAATTTTTCACATGAAGGAATTAGATAGTACCATAAAACCAATTACTACAGAAGAGTATGGCGATATTGTAAAAAGACCTCAGTATACTGTTATGGAGAATTTTAATTTTGAAAAAACGTATAACCTAGCTATGCGAGATTGGAGATTTGCATTAAAAGATTGTTTACAAAATTCAGCAAATAGCTCTTGATTTTCTAGTGGTTGATTTTCTGAGTAAAAACAATCTCATAAATAATCTGGTATTCTTCATTAATCTGGTTTCGGATTTCACGTTTTAATTCGAGAAAATCTTCTTCTAAAGCAGGTTTTGTAGAATAAAAAAAGATATTGATATCTTTATCCTTTAATGAGAGGGAGGAAAGTTTAAAGTTTTTTTGTCTCTCAAAAGCATCCTGAACAATATTCTCAATTTTTTCTTGAGGTTTTTTTACACCAAATTCCTCATAGGTTATAAAACCTAGAGGAATACTTAATAAAATTACTACTAAGAGTGTAATGAACAGACTGCGTTTTATTAATTTATCAGCACGATTTTCGTGCCAGATCTGGGGTTTTAAACCTTTGAGATAAAGCGTTATAATTACCGCTAACAATAATGCAATAAAGTTGCTAATCAGCAAAAGGAGTGCTCCGTTAATCATTGTCGTATTTCCCATAGAAATACCGATTCCAATTGTGCTCATAACTGGAACTAAAGATGCTGCGACCATTACTCCGACTAATTGGGATTGGTTTCCTTTTGCCAAAAGTGAGTATGCTCCAGCAGCCCCAGCAGCCCCTGCAATGATTAAATCAGCTATAGTTGGAATCATTCTGACTTCTAAAGCTTTTGTCATTTCTACATTTGGCACTACTACTCCAAAGAGAAAACCTATTGTGATTGCAATTAACATTGCAAAGAATTCTGCAACGATACCTCGCTGCATTAGCTTATAATTTCCAAGCACTATTCCGATAGACGTTCCGAGAATTGGCCCTAAAGCTGGAGCAATTACCATTCCGCCTACCAATACTGCAACATTATCTAAAATAAGTCCTAATGCAGCTATCATAGAAGAAAGAATAACAAGAGCAAAAAACTGTGAATTTAAAGAAGAATTTTCTTTAGCAAAGGTTATTAGTGACTCTCTGGTTGCTCGGAATGAGTGCTTTTTAACCTTTTTTTCATTTCGCGGAATCACTGTGTCGGGAGTGAAAATAATTAAACTTCGAGTATCCTTAGATTCAAAAGTAAAATGTTCTCGTAAATTATCTATCAGTATATCCATATTACCATATAAAAGATTGATTATTACCAGATCACCGTCAGGAGAGCTTATCAATTTATAATCTTCAATATCCACACCTAGAGTTTTCAAAAGATCAGTAACTTTCTTTCCTTCGCCACTTTCAACAAGTGCATGTACGATTTGCATAAAGAACCTCTCTTTTATTCTTAATATGTATATTGATTAATTTAACCGATAAAAAGTATTTTAAACAGCAAAAATTTTCTTAATCACATGATATATATATATTACATATAATAAAAAAAGTGTTTGTACCTTCATTAGGGGGTATTAGTCGTGGGTATTTCAAAAACTCTCTTTAAAACAATAACCTGGAGATTAACTGCGTCAATAACATCTGTTGTAATAATATATTTTTTAAGTGGGGAATTAAAAATAGCTGGCAGCTTTGCAATATTCGAGACTATATCTAAAACGATTTTTTATTATTTGCACGAAAAAATTTGGGAAAAAGTAAAACTGCCTTCCAAAAATGATAAAGAGAATTCCAATGATTGGAGCGATAAAGATGGATAGGAGAGGAATAGCAAAAAAGATTCTTGTAACAGGGGGAGCTGGATTTATTGGTTCTAATTTTTTCCATTATATGATAAATAAATATTCTGATTATTTTTTTATCAATCTAGATAACCTGACTTATGCTGGTAACTTAGAAAATCTTTGTGATATTGAAACCAGATCAAATTATCAATTTATAAAAGGAGATATCACAGATTCTGAATTAGTAAATCAGATAGTTGGAGATGGAGTTGATTATATTGTGAACTTTGCTGCTGAATCTCATGTTGATAGAAGTATTCATAATTCTGGACTATTTATTAAAACTAATGTTTTAGGAACTCAAATCTTATTGGATGCTGCTAGAAAATATGAGATTAAAAAATTTGTACAAATTTCGACAGATGAAGTATATGGCTCTCTTGGTCCAACGGATTTATTTACTGAAGAAACTCCTCTTGCGCCAAATAATCCTTATTCAGCAAGCAAAGCTAGTGCAGATTTATTAGTTAGGGCTTTTTATAAAACTTATGGAACTCCGATAAATATAACTAGGTGTTCAAATAATTATGGACCTTATCAGTTTCCAGAAAAATTAATTCCAGTATTGATTACAAATACTTTAGAAAACAAGGACTTACCCATATATGGTGATGGTTTCAATATAAGAGATTGGATTCATGTGACCGACCATTGTCATGGAATAGATTTAGTACTTCATTCTGGAAAAGTGGGGGAAGTTTATAATATAGGTTCAAATAATGAAATGACCAATTTAGAAATTGCTAATATTATTTTGCAAGAACTAAGTGAATCTAAATCGAAAATTTGCTTTGTAAAAGATCGCCTAGGTCATGACCGAAGATATGCTATTGATTCATCAAAAATTAGAAAAGAATTAGGCTGGTCTCCAAAATACAATTTTTTCGAAGGAATAAAAAAAACTATCCAGTGGTATAAAGAAAATCGCAATTGGTGTAACTTTTGAGATAGGAGGAAAAAAGTATGAATCATTTAGAACGTTTGGAGAGTCGGAGTATTCATATTTTTAGAGAAGCCTATAGTGAGTTTAGAAACTTATGTATGCTATGGTCAATAGGTAAGGATAGCACAGTATTATTATGGCTTGCTAGGAAGGCTTTTTTTGGTCATGTTCCGATTCCTATGATTCATATAGATACAAGTTATAAAATACCTGAGATGATAAAACATCGAGATAGCTTAGCATTAGATTGGAAGTTAGATATGATATATGGTCAGAACGTAAATGCTTTAAAAAATAAAGAGACTTATCCTGATGGTAATATTTCAAGGATAGAGTGTTGTAGAAAATTAAAGACAAAAGCTTTAAAAAATACTCTTAACGGAACCTGGCCTAGATATCGCTTAAATCATGAAACTGCAGAATATGAATTAGATAAAAACGCAGAGCCTTTTACAGGAGTTATTGTTGGTATAAGAGCAGATGAAGAGGGAAGTCGATCAAAAGAGAGATATTTCTCACCTAGAGATCAGAGTAATTATTGGGATTTAGAAGATCAACCTCCAGAATTTTGGAACCAATATAAGACGGATTTTGCACCTGGTACGCATGTAAGGATTCATCCATTATTAGATTGGACAGAGTTAAATATTTGGGAATATATTAAACAGGAAAACATTCCAGTAGTATCTCTATATTTTGATCAGGGAGATGGAACTAGATATCGCTCATTAGGTTGCGCACCTTGTACAAATCCAGTGAAATCAACAGCTAAAAATGTTGATGAAATAATAGATGAATTAAAAACAGGCCAGTTTGCTAATATTGCAGAAAGGTCTGGAAGAGCTCAAGATAAAGAAGATGGTGGTGGGTTAGAAAAACTAAGAAAAGATGGATATATGTAAAGGGGAGAAAAAAGATGAATGTCGATCCAAACCGAGAAGATATGAATGTAGTTATAGCAGGTCATGTTGACCATGGAAAAAGCACGATTATTGGGAGACTTCTAGCAGATACCCATTCTTTGCCAAAGGGCAAATTAGATCAGGTTAGAGAGAATTGTAGAAGAAATTCAAAACCCTTTGAATACGCTTTTTTATTGGATGCACTAAAAGAAGAACAGTTACAGGGTATAACTATTGATTCAGCACGATGTTTCTTTAAAACAAAGAAACGTGATTATATACTCATTGATGTTCCAGGTCACATTGAATTTTTGAAGAACATGGTAACTGGTGCATCAAGAGCAGAGGCTGCTTTATTAGTGATAGATGGCAAGGAAGGAGTACAGGAGAATACGAAAAGACATTGCTATATGTTATCGATGCTTGGAATAAAGCAAGTTGCTGTATTAATAAATAAGATGGATTTAGTTGGTTATGATAAAAAAAATTATCATAAAATTGTTCAGGAATGTAAAAAATTTTTGGAGCAAATAAGTATAAATCCAGCGGCCTTTTTACCGGTTAGCGGAATGAATGGAGATAATATTGTAAGACAATCAGAAAATATGAAATGGTATCAAGGCCCATCTGTAATAGAAGTATTAGATGGTTTTGCAGCAGTGTCATTTCCTAAAGATTTACCGTTTCGGATGTCTGTACAAGGTGTTTATAAATTTACAATGTTTGACGATAACAGAAGAATTGTCGCTGGTTCTGTAGGATCAGGTACAATTAATGTGGGAGATGAAGTCTGTTTCTATCCATCGGGGAAAAGAAGTGTGATTCAAACAATTGAAGGCTTTAGTCAGAAAAAGCAGGAGATGGTAAGTGCAGGATTTGCAACAGGATTTACTTTAAAAGAACAGATTTATATTACAAGAGGAGAAATTGCAACTAGATCAGATCAGCCTAAACCAAACGTGACATCAAGAATAAGAGCAAATATTTTTTGGTTAGGTAAAGAACCAATGGAAGAAGGGAAATTATTTTATCTAAAATTAGGTACTACAAAAGTTCGAGTGAAGATTGAAAAGATAATCAGAATAATAGATGCATCGACTTTAAATCCCATAAATAAGGGTAAAATTGATAAGAATGATGTAGCAGAATGTATTTTACAATTGGAAAAGGCGATTGCTTTTGATCTGGCCCACGAAATTATTGAAACCAGTAGATTTGTAATCATAGATCAGTATAATATAGCAGGTGGTGGAATAATACAAGAATCATTAGAAGACCAACATGAACAAAGTTTAATATTGAAAGAAGAAAGTTCAGAAATAAAATCAAATGTTATCTGGCATGAAGGAAAAGTGGCCTACGAAGACAGATGTAGATTATTAAATCAAACAGGTTTGGTAATTTGGTTTACAGGACTTTCAGGATCAGGTAAATCTACAATAGCAGTTGAAGTCGAAAAAGAATTGATAAAAATAAAAAAACTAGTTTATAGATTAGATGGAGATAATATTAGATGTGGGTTAAACTCAGATTTGGGTTTTTCTAAAGATGATCGTGTGGAAAATATAAGAAGGATTGGCGAAGTTGCTGCTTTATTTAAAGATGCTGGACTAATAACTCTAGTATCTTTTATATCACCATATAGGAGCATGAGAGAATTTGCTAGAAAAAAGGTGGGTGAAGATAATTTTATTGAAGTTTATGTAAAGGCAGATTTAGCAACTTGTATTAATAGAGATCCAAAGGGTTTGTATAAAAAGGCAATGAGTGGAGAGTTAAAGAACTTTACAGGTATCTCTTCACCATATGAGGAACCTGAGAATCCAGATTTGATTATTGATACGACAAAACTATCCATTCAAGAATCAGTACAAGAAGTTTTAAATATGTTGTAAAATAAAACCATTCACCTCATTAGAGGTGAATGGTTTTATTTTGTTGAACTTTTTTTTGTTTGCTACATAATATATATGGCACGAGAGTGCGACTAAAATACTTTTTGTGGGCGAATCATATTATCCGATGATGAAATGGAAAGATGAATCTGGAGGTGTAAAGAGTGATAAAACGAAAAAAGCCTCTTATATCTACTGTATTGGTGAGTTGGAACCGTTGGCATTTATTGAGAAATACTATCAACTCTTATCTTAAAACTATTACTGTGCCTTTTGAGCTATTTATTGTTGACAACAATTCTAAAGATGGGTGTCAAGAAATTATTAAAAGGATTTGTAGAAATTATGACAACTGTTATCCAATCCTGTTAAACAAGAATATTGGTGGAGGCTTAGCAATAAATAGAGGACTAAATTTTGCAAGTGCTCCGTTTTTACACATTTCTGAGAATGATCTCACATATAAACCTGGTTGGGATCAAAAAATGCTTAATACCTTTGAAAAATTTAGTAATTTGGGTTTACTATCATTGTATTCACCATTTCCACAAACGGAACTTGGAGAAGTTTCAGATGTCAAGCCAGCGAGTAAGATGAATGATAATACTAATAATACAATTTATGTAGCTAAATATAATATAATGACACCTTCAATCTTTCGAAGAAAAATATGGGATGCAGGAATTAGATGGGAAAACTTTGGTTTAAATGATTTTTTATTTCCTAATGATAGGGCTTTTTCTATAGCAGTGAAAAATCTGGGATATCTTGTGGCTTGGAATGATGAATATCTTGTAGTCAATAATGGTCATCAAATTGATGAAATTCGTAAGAATCTTTCTTATTATATTAAAAATTATAAAGTTAAGCCAGGAGGTTTTCAAAATTTTGAAAGACGTCTAAAAAACTTAGGCTATAAATTAAAAACGTCATCTACTTCAGAATCTGGTTATATAATTGTTGAGTGACAAATTGGGTTTTTATTATTTTAACAAAGGAGGAAAAAATGAACTTACTATATGTTTCTTCTGGAAAAAAAACTTTATCTGATCTAAATCCAAGCATTGTTAGTGCTTTTAGAGAATTAGAAAATGATTTAGAGGGTTTTTCTGTAGAAACTTTTTTTACTGAAAAAGAACCTATTCAGAGTTTAATGGAAAAAACGAAAAAATTTAAACCAAGCATTATAGTTGTTTTCGGTCACGATGCTCATCCCATCACAGAAACGTTAAAAACTTTTGGAGTACCTATTGGTTTGTGGGTAGTTAATGATCCTTATAGCTTAAGTAATTATGAGCAGAAAGTAAAGTATTATAACTTTATCATTACTCAGGAATCTAGTTGTTTATTGTTTTATAGAAAAAAAAGAGATACACCAAGTATTCATTGTCCATTAGCAGTAAATATCAATAATTATTATCCTATGGAGACTAGTTATGAGTATGATATTTGTTTTGTTGGTAATGCATGGCCTGGAAGAGTTGGATTTTTTAACAGCTTAATACCGTCACTTCATGGAAAAAAAATTATTATTATCGGGAATGGTTGGTATAAACTAAAACATTATCAAGAAATAAAGTCTCATTTTCGTCTTGAAATAATGGAACCTCTGGAGGTAACAAGATATTATAATAGATCTAAAATTGTTCTTAATGTACATCGTGATAACAATGATGTTAATCGCAATCCTGAAAATATTCCGGCTTATACACCTAATAATCGGACATTTGATATCGGTGCATGCAAGGCATTTCAGCTCATTACTCATCGAAGGGATCTGAAAAAATATTATGATTTGAATAAGGAAATTGTTAGTTATAATAATCTAAAAGATTTGATTCAAAAAATCAATTATTATTTAACAAACGAACAATTACGAAATGAAATTGCAGAACAGGCATATAAAAGAACCCTACTTGATCATACGTATTATGTGCGATTACGTGGATTAATTAAGAAGTTAGATACTCAGATATTAAAACAAAATAACAAAGAGGTGTCAAAATGAGATTGTTTTATATATCTTCAGGTATAAAATCACTTTCATATCTTGATCCGAATATTATTGATGGGTTTCGAAAAATTGAAAAGAATAATAAGTATTTTTCTTTCGAGACCTTTCTTTCTGAAAATGAGCCTATACAAAATCTTTATGAGAAAGTTAATAAATTTAAGCCTGAAGTTATAATTGCTTTTAGAGGAACTATATCTCAACATTTTTTGAATCAATTAAAAAAATTTAACGTACCCATCGGTGTGTGGGTAGTTGATGATCCCCATAATATAAGTCGCCATATAAAAATGGCTAGTTCTTATGATTTTGTGATTACTCAAGAATCAAGTTGTGTACTTTTTTATCGTAAGAACAAAAAAAATTGCATTCATCTTCCTTTAGGTGTTAATCCTACTCTTTATTATCCAATGCCTGTAGCTAAGAAATATAAATATGATATCTGTTTTATAGGAAGTGCATTACCAATCAGATTAGAATTATTCGATCAAATGACTCCTTTTCTTCTCAATAAAAAATTCATAATTATCGGTCAATGGTGGGAACGATTGAAAAATTATAACAGGCTAAAATCGAATATTATAAATGAAACGATTCCCCCAACTGAGGTAGTAAAATACTATAATGGGGCAAAAATTGTTTTGAACATCCAACGATCCAACAATGATATCAATTATAATCCAACTTTTTTACCCGCAAATACACCTAATAATCGCACATTTGATATTGCTGCCTGCCAATCATTTCAACTAATTTCATGGCGCGAAAATTTAGGTAAATACTACGAATTAAATGAAGAAATAGTTCATTATTCTAATTTAAATGATTTAAAATTAAAAATTAATAATTATTTAAGAAATGAACAAGAACGAAAAAAAAATTCTTTAGAGGCTTATCGAAGGACACTTCAGGATCATACCTATGTAATCCGTCTTGAAAAATTGATTCACATTTTGAGTAGAAAAATATTAAATAGGTCTTTTAATGAAAACTAATTATAACACATTGCATATAACTATAGCATATAATAATCATAAACTTAATATAATATGGGAAATCAAGGAGTGTAAAATTGTGGATAAAAACCAAAAAGTTATTGTGGTTTTAGGAATGCATAGAAGTGGTACTTCGATGACTGCTGGTATTTTAACGAAACTTGGTGTCGATATGGGAAAAAAATTATTAGGGGGAGGACGCGGAAATCCAAAAGGTCATTTTGAAGATTTAGAATTTCTTTCTCTAAATAGAGATATTTTGCGAACTGTCGGAGGAAATTGGCAAAACCCACCAGACAAAGAAGTTATCTTGGTACAAAAAGAAAGATTTAAAGAAAGAATTAGAGAATTGTTTGAAAAAAGAACATCGGAAATTTGGGGTTGGAAAGATCCAAGAACAAGTTTGACGATTGAGTTATATATGCCGTTTTTATTCAATCCTTACTTTATTGTTTGTTATCGTGATTCTTTGGCGATAGCGCAATCGCTTAGACAACGAGAAAATATGGAAATTGAAACCGGTATTAATTTGGCTAAAATATATCAAAAAAGAATTTCTAATTTTTTTGAGAAATATCCTAATTTGCTTAGAATGGAATTAAGCTACGACAATGTAGTTGCAAAATCAAAGCGAGAAATAAATAGGATTATTAATTTTCTTAATCTTAAAGTTAGTAATGAACAAATTAAGGCTGCTAAAAAAATAATTCTATCTCCTAATGAAAAAAAGCAATTACAAGAAATGGGAACGTAACTTAGGAAGAAGATTAAGATCATTGTTTCTTTATGAATTTTGAATAGGAGGAAAAAACAAATGGAGACGGTTGATAAATCTTTAAATATATTAATTTATGGAAAAAATTCAACGAAAGAAAACTTAGAATCTCTTTTTGATCAGTTAAAAAGAATTTATCACTCATTTTGTCATATTAATATCTTTTTATATTCCAATATATTTTTTCCTTCTCAAAAAGAAATTTCTATTAAGCATATAAATAAAGAAATAAATTTAGAAGAATATTTTAACGACAGATATAATTTAATAGATTTAGTTATTATTGATGATTTGATTGATCTAGACTTAAATTTTATTCGAGTTATAATGAAGAATAAAAAATTAATTATTGTAGAGGAAGAAATAGTTTTAGCCTATCCTCAATATTTTATTCCAGGTAAAACTGTTTTAGTATATTTTCACTTTCGTATTCAGGAGATTCCTTTTAAAATTTTAAAAATTTTACGTAATTTTATTTATAAAAATTCAATTTTAAAAAACGCTCAATTAATTGCTTTGGGAATGGAACTGAAGATGTTTCAAACAACTGTCTTCAAAGAAAATTTGAATTCTTCTAGTGATATTAAGAATATATCAATATTAAATAACCATCAGGAAAGCGATAAATCTGTGGATCTTGTAATTATTAATTATAACACTCTCTCTTATTTAAAAGAATGTATTGAATCTATTCGAATCAATACTATATATCCACATAATATTATTGTTGTTGATAATGGGAGTATGGATGGAAGTATTAGTTATCTTCGTAAGTTATTGAAGATAACTTTAATTGAGAATAAAAAAAATTATGGTTATGCCACAGCTTGTAATCAAGGTATTATGGCAGGGAATGGTGAATTTGTTGCTGTTTTAAATACAGATCTTAGGATGAGCAAAGGTTGGTTAACAGAAATGATTGAGACTGCAAAAACGGATGATAAAATCGGAGTTGTAGGTCCCAAACTGGTAAACAAAAAAAATCAAATTGTGGGTGCAGGAGTTACTCAGCTTGATTCGATATGTTCTCCTAGAGGATGGCATGAAAAAGATAGGTTAGGTCTATATGATAAAGTAGAAGATTGTTATAGTGTTAGCGGAGCATGTTACTTGATTCGTCGTAAAGCTTTGAATAAAGTTGGAGCTTTTGATGAAAATTATTTTTTCTACTTTGAGGAGACAGATCTCTCTTTGCGTATGTTAGAAAAGGGTTATCGTATTGTATATTGTCCTAATGCTAAGATACTTCATTACCATGAAGGGAGTTTAAATAAAAAAAAATTCAATGAACGAAATACAAGAAATTTATATTTCAGAGAAAGTCAATATCTCTTTGAAAATAGATGGAAAGACGTACTAGCAGGTGCTTGTACGAGAAAAGAAAGTAAGGATATTGTAGTTTTTGGAGTTATTCCATGGAATTATCGGTATCAACGTCCACAACAACTTTGTAGTCGTTTGTCTAAAATTGGATATAAAATACTTTATATCAGTAACATGTGTCATCCAGGGGGAAAGTTAGAGAAAATTGATGAAAAAATCTACTCATTTTCTCCTGATGGCCGAGGAATAGTTTATTATCATTTATCTAATTTGATGAGTAGTCATAAAATTATTTCTTCGATCTATACAGTATTAAAGAAATTAAATATTGAAAATCCAATACTTTTGCTTGAGGTTCCTTACTGGCAAACTATATTATCAAATTTTAATCGTCATTATTTAATCTATGATTGTATGGATGCTTATGAGGATTTTTCTGATTTAAAGAGATTTTGCCCGGATTTAAGTAGGAGGGAAGAAGATTTAGCTAAGAATGCAGACCTCATCTTTGCAAGTTCAAAATTACTTGAACAGAAAATGAAAAAATATAACAAAAATACTATCCTCATTCCCAATGGCGTAGAGAGTGAACATTTTAAACCTCAAAAAAAACTTGAAATACCGAAAGATATAATAAATATTCCAAAACCCATTATAGGTTATTATGGTGCTATTGCTGAATGGTTTGATTTAGAGCTTATAGAGTATGCTGCGAAAAGATTAAATAATTATTCATTCGTGTTAATTGGTCAGCATACTGTAGATATAGATTCGTTATCTCAAAATAAAAATATTTACTTTTTAGGAGAAAAGCCCTATCAAGAGTTACCCAAATATATACAGTATTTTGATATTGCAATTATTCCATTTAAAATGACTCAACTTACTTTAGCTACAAATCCAGTAAAAGTTTATGAGTATCTTGCTTCAGGTAAGCCTATTGTCAGTGTAGATTTACCTGAAATCTCTCAGTTTAGTGATGTAGTAAATATTGCAAAAAGTTATGATGAATTTGTATTTTTGTTAGAGAAAGTTTTAAAACATGACTCATGGAGGGAAAAGAATAAAAGAAAGAAAGCAATTGTTGGAGAAGATTGGAATGATCGTGTTAGTGAGATGATAAAACAGATGGAAAAACTTCAAGTTATTTTACGGGATCAGAGCTTGATTTTAGATGTAACACGAAAGATTAGTGAGGGTAACAATTATGGATGATTATGTAGATATAGTTATTGTTAATTATAATACTCGTTTATTTTTACAAAAGTGTATCCAAAGTATTCGTCAATCTACCCATTACCCCTATCATTTGATCATTATTGATAATTTAAGTTGTGATGGTAGTAGGGCATATCTAGAAAAGTTAAATAAAAAAAATATAAAGATCATATTTAACTCAAAAAACGTAGGATGTGCGAAAGCATGGAATCAAGGAATTAGAGAGGGAAAGGGTAAATATGTTCTTTTTTTAAATCCGGATACTGTGGTGGTTCCAGGTTGGCTAAAAAAGATGGTTCAGTGTGCTGAAATTGATGAACAGATAGCAGTTGTGGGTAATAAACAGGTTAATCTACAGGGAGTGATTCTTCATGCAGGTGTTGTTGAAAAAGATGGGCATGCTATCCTTCGTGGAACTGGTGAAAAAGATACTGCTGACAAATTCAATCAAATTTGCGACTGTATTGATGTATGTGGGGCTTGTTATTTGATAAAAAGAAAGTATATTGAAAAGATTGGTTTTTTTGATGAGAGATTTTTTATGTATGCAGAAGAAACAGATTATTCTTTTCGTGCTAGACGCCTTGGATATAGGGTAGTTTATTGCCCTGTTACTATAATTCATCATTTTCAGGGTTCACCTATAAGTTTTCAAAAACGTGAAAAAATTCATAAAAAGAGTTGTCAATTGTTTGATGACAAATGGATAAAAGGTGAGGAAAAAAATGAATAAAAAACTAGCCAGTATCATTATAATTACAAGAGATCGCCTCAGTTATACAAAATTATGTATTCAATCTATTCTAAAAAAGACTGTGTATAATCCTTATGAAATTATTGTAGTAGATAACGATTCTACAGACGGAACAGTCGAATATGTAACTACATTAAAAAAGAAAAATATCATTCATAAGTTGATTCTTTTGAAAAAAAATAATGGAGCTGGATTTGCAATGAATCGGGGTATAGAACAGGCAAAGGGAAAATACCTTATTCGTAGTGATAATGATATGGTCTATAATCACAGATGGTTGTCTGCTTTGGTGAAAGCGTTAGAGCAAATACCTAAATCTATATTGCAAGTAGCAGTTTTTGGTGAACTTGTGGAGGATGGTAGAAGGGGAGGTTTTTCTCCTGAAAACAAAATAAATGGTATTATTATTAGAAAGGTTAATATTGGTGGATGTAATATGGCTTTTACTTTAGATACGTACTTGGATTTGGGGCCTTTTCCTCATGTAATGTGTGCAGAAGATGGAATCTATTGTTTTAGAGCTCAACAAAAAGGATATATTATTGGTCAGATTGATAATGCAACAGGTACGCATATAGACCATCCTTTATGCTCATTATCTAAGAGATACACAGATTATGCTCAGTATAGAATAGAGATTTTGGAGACTTTAAAAAAGGCAGGATTAGAGTTCTGGATGGAAGAGGATAAAGAGTTTTATGAGGCAGTGCATAAAGGGGGAAAACATGGGGCATGAAGTTTATTTTGTAGAATATAATAGAAAAAAAAACGTGATGTTTGTTAGTTACGGAAAAGGGTTAGGAGGCGCCCAAGAGATTATTTTAAATTTAGCATTGAATTTAGATAAGAGTAAATATAAAGTTTCTGTCGCGACTTTGCTTGATTCTGGTAAGGAAAAGTTGTTGCAGGAACATGCTATAAATTATGTTAGGTATTATGGAAAGACAGAAGGAGAACAAATTAAAAGTTTAGAGCGAATAATCTCAGATTACGGCATAGATATAGTATATTGTAACTTTTGTCCTTCTGCGCATTTTGCCGCTCAAAATGTAGGTGTCAAAACAATCGAAATTGTTCATGGAATGTACACAAAATTATATCGAGAAAGTAAAAAAAAATATATTGAGATTTTAAAGAAAAGTTCAAAAATAATCTGTGTTTCAAAACTTGTGTACGATTTCATGACTAATTTTTTTCAATTTCCTGGTTTGAAAGAGAAAATGATTATAATTGAAAATGGGATCAGTGAAGCCAAATTTCAGACTACTATAAAAAAAGCATACATGAGAAAAAAACTTGGAATTCCTGATAAAGCTATCGTTATTGGTAACTTAGGCCGGTTAGCGAGAGAGAAAGGGATTGAAAGAATTATTGAAGTTGCAAGGATATTAAATGAGAGATTTGATAATTTATATTTCGTTATTCCAGGTGATTTTATTTATAATGTAAAATATTATAACAAGCTAGAACAGATTATTGAAAAATATAACTTAAAAAATATAATTTTTCCCGGATTTATTGAAAAAGTCGCAGATATTCTTCAGATATATGATATATTTGTTTTTCCATCCTATATTGAAGGCTTTGGTTTAGCGATTGTTGAGGCATTAAAAATGGGTATTCCTGTAGTTACAACAAATGTAGGTGTTGTGACTTATGATAAAAATATTTTAAATGGAGAATGTGGATATATTATTAATGATTATAGTAATGAAATCTTTGCTAATTATCTTGGGAAATTAATTGAAAATAAAGAAGCTAGGCAAAAAATCGGAGACTGGAATAAACTTTTTTTTGCAAATAAGTATTCTGATGTAAAGATGGTTCAGGAGTATGAAAAGCTTCTTGAACAGCTTTTGTGATGACTAAGATGCTTATAGGGAGCTGACATTCTATGAAAAAACATTTAAATGAGTCAGTTGGAGATAGTTTATTTATAAATGACTTTGCGTTTGGAAAAAAATTTACTGTTATTAAAAAAGATCTTCATCTTGATGGATATGGGGGGAAAGGTAGAGTTCATCCAGATTTAATTCCTTTTCCTAATAGACAAGATGAAATCTTAATGGTTTATACTCCAGAAAATCCTTATAAATATGAAAATATGTGTTTAGTTCATAGTTTAAAAACTGATTTGATAAATTGGTCTGATGACTTATGGGATAATCCAGTTATTTATAGAAACAAAAATATCTCATGGAAAAATAAACATTTGGCAGATTTTTGTTTGTTATATGTTCCTGAATTGAATCCTAAATGGTGGACCTGGTATCAACCTTCGGGTAGTTCATCAGGTTGTCAAATAGCTCTGGGTTTATCAAATAACGGAATAGACTGGCGGGATGATATAAAAGGGAATCCAATAATGCGATCAAGAGATGACGGAAATAAATGGGAATATGACTTTCTTCGGGCGCCTTCTGTTTTGTGGAATAGACATACAAGAAAATTTGAAATGTTTTACGATAATTTAAAATCAGATTGGTCTGAACCTATTCGGTTATGTCGAGCAGAAAGTAGTAATGGTAAAAAATGGGCAAAAAGATCTATCATTTATGATCCCAAAGATTATGGAGAAAGACAATCTGCATTCCATCCCATTGTACGGTATTTTGACGGGTATTATTGGTGT
Organism: Halanaerobiales bacterium; assembly: GCA_030627905.1. Classification (GTDB taxonomy): domain Bacteria; phylum Bacillota; class Halanaerobiia; order DY22613; family DY22613; genus JAGMES01. Next base: position 34,763 of record DAOVRZ010000017.1, on the reverse strand, counting down.
TGGTTTCCTAGATATAATGATGGTCTGTGGTTTATGTATTCAAAGACAGGATTATCTGAGGAATGGTCATTACCTCATCGAGTATTAGATCTAGGTATGGTTGGAGCAAAAAAAATATACAGGGCTGGTGCATTAATTGATGAAAATTATAAACTTCATATGATGATCTCTGCTATACATGATAATGGTATTTTTCAAATACATTATTTAGCCTCTGAATTATCAGCAGAAGGAGCGAATAAATTAAAAGCCCAGAACTATACGGTGAATGATTACGATTTTGGTGGTTCTGTGATAGGCTTACAGAGTACCTAAGAAAGTAAGGAGGGAGGAGATGAGTCAGATTATAGCTAGTGTGATTATCCCAACTTTTAATAGAAAAGATTTACTAAGGTTAAGTTTGCTATCTTTTAATCAACAAGATTTTTCTAAAGATAAATTTGAAGTTATCGTTATAGATGATGGGTCTACAGATGATTCATTTGAGATGCTTATGTCTCTCCAGGTTAACTATTCTCTGAAAATACTGAGAAATGAATCAAATAAGGGAGCGGGAGCTGCCCGAAATATTGGGATTAAAAACTCTCGTGGGCAGGTGATCATCTTTTCAGACAGTGATTTTATTGTTCCTACAAACTTTATAAGTGGGCATATGAAACATCATAATATTGATAAGAATATTGGTTTATGTGGTTTATTTAGTTGGAGAAAAGTTTTTGCAATTTATTTTTCTAAGTTTACTAAGTCACAGAAATATGAATTTGAAGAAGCGAGAAATAAAACCCCACTTTTTCAGAAAAAGTTGAAAATGATAAATTTTAAATATAATGATGGTACGAAAATCTTATCAATGAAAGATTTGAAAGATATAAAACGTTATAGTTATATTCCGTCATGGAGTAAAGGATTCCTTGGAGAGGTTGTGGATGAATATGGCCCGAATTTGAAAGGATTTGCATTTCCATGGCTTTTTTTCGGAACTGGAAATGCATCTATTCGAAAGGAAAATCTACTGAATGTTGGAGGGTTTGATGAAGAGTTACCTAGAGAAGAAGATTGGGAACTGGGATATCGACTTTACAAAAGTGGAATTAAATTTCGCTATGAATCTGAGATTGAAAGTATTCATCAGGAACATGTTATTTTGAGTGAACATCGTGAAAAAACGTTACAGAGCAATAAAATATTTTTTCAAAAACATCAAGAAATTATTGTCTTGTTAACAGTATTAAACCTTGAAAATTCTTTTGATTGGTTGACTTTATCGCAAGGTTTTAAAGAATATCAGATGCTTAAAAAAAGAGGTGGAAAGTTTAAATTTGTTATAGAAAAATTTGATATGTTAGTTAGAAAGAGAGCTGAGTTATTTGTACAAAATAAGAAAACGAGTAATGATCAATTAATGGATATCAGAAAAGAGATGAATATATTAAATCCTGTACGGCAACAATTTAAGATTTTTATTCGAATCTTTCGAGAATTAGTTAGGGGTTTATAGGAGTGAGAAGATGAAACATTTATATGTATATCCCTATTGTGGATTAGGCGGAGTTGAGACTTCGATATTGAATAAAATAAAGGTTATGAAAAAACTAGGTATTGAGAGTGAAGTGCTTTTTTCAAAATTTTACGGTTTAGGAGCCGAATACTTTGAAAATTACTCCTATATCACTGTTGGTATGGAAGATGTAGGTGCTCTATTGGAAAAGAAATTTGATTTTATTACTATCATTGATTATCCAGATTTTTTTTCGATAATAGATCGCTTTAAAGTTGCAGGTAAAATAATTTTTGAAACTCACGTTTCTTCTTTATCAGAAATAGATAATTTCTATAGCCAACTTAATCACCATCGAATTTCAGCAATTATAGTTCCGTCATACTTTAATAAGAGGTTGGTTGAAAAATTTAGTCAAGAAGACAAAAAAATTTTTGTATTACCTAATCCAATTGATACAAGTTTGTTTAGAAAAATATCTACTAAGGAATTGAGAAAAAGTTATCAGCGGTTTATCAGGAAAAAAATATTACTGTGGATTGGGAGATTGGAAAAGGAAAAAAATCCAATGGAATTTTTAAAAATAGGCAAAAATCTTCTTCATAAAAGAAAAAACATACATTTTTTTATCATTGGTGATGAGCATTATCATAAAGATTTAAAGCACTCTATGCAAAAATTTATAAAAGTTAATGATATGACTGAGAATTTCACCTTTTTTAAGAGTATATCTTATGAAAAAATGCCACAATTTTATTCTTTAGCATCGAGTTCTGGCGGATGTTTAGTTTCTACTTCGTGTAATGAATCACTTCCAATGATTTTTTTGGAAGCTATGGCATGCAAGTGTCCTGTTGTTTCTACTGACGTAGGAGGAGTTAGGGATTTGATCGAAGATAACGTTATAGGTAAATTATATTCTCTTGGAAAAATTAAAGATGGGGTTATGACTATAGAAGAACTTATTGATGAGAAAAATCAAAGTAAGAGAAAGGAAATTGTAGAAAATGCTTTCGATAAAGTTAATAAGCGGCATAGTTTAAATTCTGTAATAGATGAGTATGAAAGGATTTTAGATAATATATTATTAGAAGAAAATGGCAGAGAGGGGTAGTAAAAAAGCTGTTAAATTTTTCTAACTAACAGCTTTTTTATATTTCTTTTAGGGGTGATTTTATGATAAACTCATCGATGTTATTAAAACATTGGGGAATAAAAAAAATTATATTGATAAATAAATTATGCTCATATGCTGAAAAGTCACATCTGATTCAATTAGATACTGGAGATAAATATGTTCTGAAACAGAAAGAGGATGTAAAAAAGATTATATCAGAATGTAAATTAGTTTCAAAACTTGATAGGTATGGTCTTCCCGTTCCTGTTCCGATATTGACTTTACAAAATGAATATTATATAAAACGAGATGATAATTTTTTTTGTTTGTATCCTTATTTGCCTGGAGAATTTATCTATGATAATTCATCATGTAAAGTTGAAAAACGGATTTATTCTTTAGGAATTACCATTGGAAAACTTCATAACGGACTTAGAAGATGTAATTATGAGAAAAGTTTTCCTAAGTTCCACTTGATTGATCATCTTTTATACTGGCTTTATCCAAGGATTAAAATGCATTCAAGCAGCACAGAGATTAGACGTCTTAATAATATTGTTAAAGATATACAAGAAAACATACAATCCAAATATAATATAATGCCACATCAGTTAATCCACAGAGATTTGCATTTATATAATATATTATTTGAAGGTGAAAGAGTATCAGGGATTTTAGATTTTGATCTAGCGGCTTATGGTATTAGGTTATATGACCTTTGCTATAGTTTTATTAATTTATTGCTTGAAGAAGATTTTAATAATGAAAAATTATATGAATGGCTAAGTTATCTAGGTTTCCTAATGAAAGGATATACTCGTATTATCACTCTAACCCAAATTGAACTGGATGCGATTTGGAGTGTTACAATGATTGCATTATTGCTTAATATTGAATTTTGTTATTCTATTGCGAAGAAAAATGTCGCAAAAAAATATCAAAGTGCGCTTTTTTGGTTCTTTGAAAATAGAGCTAATGTGAATAAAATTATTTCACCCTAACTTTCTTGTTAATATGAAAAGAGCAGTTCCATTTAGGCTTGTGGAGCTGCTCTTACCAAAAATTAAGACGATTTACTTTTTACTATACATCAGATTATAGTATTCGTTAAGCATTCTAGCTGCAGAGAATTTTTCATAGGTTGAATTGACGCTGGCCCGCATCATTTGAATCCATTTATCCCGGTTTTTATAATATGTAGGGACAACTTCTTCTAGGAGAACTTTATACAGAGACTTCAGGTCATGTTCATCCGCATTTGGGCCTTCATAACAGTCACCTAATTGCCAGCCGTTCACACCATGTTCACATGCTTCTGGCCACCAACCATCTAAAGTGGAGAGGTTTAGGATACCATTCATAGCAGCTTTCATCCCAGATGTGCCGGATGCTTCTAAAGGACGACGTGGGTTATTTAACCAGACATCAGTTCCCCGGGTTAGCATCCGACCGATAGAGATGTCATAGTTTTCTAAAAAGACAACACTATTTGGATATTTTTTCATCATTTTAACTAGATTGGCGACGATTCCTTTGCCAGCTATATCAAGTGGATGAGCCTTACCGGAGAAGACGATCTGAATTTTTCCATCCTTTAAGTATGGTTCGATAATGTCAAGGTCTTTAAAGATAAGATCACTCCGCTTGTATGGTGCTGCACGACGGGCAAAGCCTATGAGGAGTTTATCTGCATCTAACTGTATATTAGTCCGTTCTTTAATAAATTCAATACATTCTTTTTTAATCTCCATGTGGGCATTCCAAAGTGTCTCATCATTATCCAGGTTTGCTTGAATCCGTGGATCTACCCAGGTATTTCGATGAACACCATTGGTGATGGCAATAATCGTTGAAGATCCTTTTACATCTTTCCACATGTTTTTGGAAGTTTTACCATGAAGTTGAGCTACACCATTGGCGATTCTAGAAAGACGTAACCCAGCGATAGTCATACCAAAAGGCGCATCCCCTAATTGAACCATCTGCTCTATGGTTAACCCATTGTTAGCACCCATGTACATTAAAGCTTCTAAGGAATGGGATTCGTTTCCTGCTAGAATTGGCGTATGGGTGGTAAAGACAATTTCTTCACGGGTTTTAGCCCAGGCTTCTTTAAAGGTAAAATCTTTTTCCATTTTTTCATGAATTAGCTCGATACCTGCTAAAGCGGCATGACCTTCGTTAAAGTGGTAAACATCTACATCAATGCCCAATTTACGGAGAGCCCGGACACCACCGATTCCAAGAATCATCTCCTGAGCAATCCGCACTTCACCAACCCCACCGTAGAGTTGACCAGTAATCCACATATGTTTATTTTCGGGGATGAAGGTATCTAATAAGTATAAAGGAGCATTTTTATACTTATCAACTTTCCAAACTTTTGCTGCGACTTCTTCATTGCGAATTTTAACTTTTACAGTAACTCCGGTATCTTTTAAAAAGTCATAATCATAAATTGGATATGAATCATAAGGCTGACCATCTTCTCCGATCATTTGACGTGTATATCCCTGTCTCCAAAGTAAACCAACCCCAACAAGAGGAAGATTTAAATCATGAGATGCTTTCATATGATCTCCAGCAAGGATCCCTAAACCTCCAGAATATAAGTGAAATTCTTCATGTAAACCATATTCCATACAGAAATAAGCGACGTGCGGAATTTTGTTACTATTTTTCATTATAATGCCTCCTTGTGATGTATTCTTGGTTTTCAGAAACTATTCTACATTGAAGGAATAGTTTCCTGCAAAATTGCGAAAACGTTTGCACAAATTTTATAGGAAAATTTCATCTTCATATTTTGTCACAATATCAGAAAATAGGAAGGTATTTTGCATCTAATTGTGGAATGTATATTAGGTTGTTTGTAAAATGAGTTGATTCAAAAGATTCTGATAGTTATAATTAGTTATTTAAATCAGGGAGGTGACCGATGTGGCTAAGATTCAAGTGAATCGTGAAGTATGTAAAGGATGTATGTTATGTTTAGATGAGTGCCCGAAAAATGCAATAGGTGTAGATGAGAATACAAATAGTCAGGGCTATTATCCAGCGATTCTTCTGGATGAGAGTAAGTGTATTGGTTGTAAGATGTGTGCTTTGATCTGTCCTGATGTCGCCATTGAGGTATATAAGTAAAGGAGGAAACATGTAATGGGCAAAAAGCGATTGATGAAAGGCAATGAGGCCATTGCTGAAGCTGCTGTGCAGGCTGGTTGTCAAACGTATTTTGGGTATCCGATTACTCCAGCCAGTGAAGTGATTGAATATCTTTCCTGGAGATTACCAGAAGCTGGTGGAGAGTTTGTTCAGGCTGAGAGTGAAGTCAGTGCAATTAATATGGTTTATGGTGCTGCTGCTGCAGGTGTAAGAACTATGACAGCTACTTCTAGTCCAGGGATGAGTTTAAAACAGGAAGGTATTTCATATATTTCTGCTAATGAACTGCCATGTGTTATAATTAATGTTCAACGTAGTGGTCCTGGTTTAGGTGGCTTGCAACCTGCTCAAGGAGATTATTTCCAGGCTGTTAAAGGTGGCGGACATGGTGATTATAAGACTATTGTTCTTGCTCCTTCCACTGTTCAAGAAGCGGTAAATATAACACAGGCTGCTTTTGATTTGGCTGATCTTTATCGGAATCCTGTTATAGTTTTGACTGATGGAGTTTTGGGTCAGATGATGGAGATTGTTGAGTTCAATGCTCGCGAAAAGAGAGAATTACCTGCCAAAGATTGGGCTGTTACTGGCTCAGAAGTTAGGGATGGACAACGCAATATTGTGACCAGTTACTATCTAGATCCAGAAAAATTTGAAAATTTCATACAACACTTAGATGCTAAATATAAAGTAATTGAAGAGAAAGAACAACGCTGGGAAGATTATATGACTGAAGACGCTGAATATTTGCTGGTTGGTTTTGGACTGTGTGGTCGTGTTGCTAAGACTACTGTACAGATGGCTCGTAAAGAAGGAATTAAATTGGGTTTAATTCGTCCGATTACTCTCTGGCCTTTCCCGGTTGATGCTTTTAATAAAGATGTTAAAGGGTATCTTACTGTTGAGTTAAGTTTAGGGCAGATGGTGGAAGATGTTCGATTAACAATAAATGGTAGAGTTCCAGTGGAATTCTATGGTCGTCAGGGTGGTATGGTACCAACACCTGAGGAACTGTTGGAACAGGTTAAACTAAAATTTGGTTTAGAGCAGAAGTAAACGGGGAGGGAACAGAGGATGAAGAAAGTTTTTGCAAAGACCAAAGGCTTGACCGATGCCCGGACCCATTATTGTCCTGGCTGTACTCATGGAATCATTCATAGGTTGATTGCAGAAGTAATGGAAGAGATGGATCTTTTAGGAAAAACTATAGGGGTTACCCCTGTTGGTTGTGCAGGGTTTTGTGAACGTTATTTTAATTGTGATATGGCAGGGGCGGCTCACGGAAGAGCCAGTGCAGTTGCAACTGGAATTAAGCGTTCTTTGCCTAATCGGGTTGTTTTCACTTATCAGGGTGATGGAGATCTTGCTTCTATAGGTAGTGCAGAAGCTTTGCATTCTGCTGCTCGTGGTGAGTTAATTACAGTTTTCTTTGTTAATAATGCGATATATGGTATGACTGGTGGGCAGATGGCTCCAACAACTTTACCAAATCAAAAAACCAGTACTTCGCCAAAAGGCCGTTCTATTGAAAAGGCTGGTTTCCCATTGGATATGCCAAAGATTTTGGCACAAGTAGATGGTTCAGCATATATTGCTTCTGGGGTAGTAGATTCTCCGAAAAATATTATTCAAGCGAAGAAATATATTAAAAAAGCTTTTGAGACTCAATTAGCGGGTAAAGGATTTAGTTTTGTAAGTTTATTATCTACTTGCCCAACTAACTGGGGTCTGTCTCCACGGGATTCGATTAATTGGCTTCAGGAAAATATGGTACCATATTATTCTTTAGGCGAATTGAAAACCTGGGATTAAAATAGGAAGGGGGTCTTAAGATGGAGACTAGAATGCTCTTTGCTGGCTTTGGAGGTCAGGGATTATTGTTTATGGGAAAAGTTTTAGCCTATGCTGGAATGCTTATTGATAAGCAAGTTACATGGATTCCTTCATATGGCCCTGAGATGCGTGGAGGAACAGCAAATTGTTCTGTTATTATTTCAGATGAGGAGATTGCTTCCCCACTCGTAAATCGTCCAGATATTTTGGTTGCGATGAATCAACCATCATTAGATAAATTTGTTTCAGATGTTAAAGATGGTGGACTCATTATTGTTAACTCTTCTATAATCAAGGACGTTCCTGAACTGCCAAATTGTGAAGTAATTCAGGTTCCAGCAAATGATCTTGCTATGGAATTGGGTAATGTTAAGAGCGCTAATATGGTAGTTATGGGTGTATTGCTTCAAAAGTTAACAGATATTTCAAAAGAGGATGTTTTCAATGCTTTAGCTGAGATAGTGCCAGCAGGAAGAGAGAAGATTCTGGAGTTGAATAAAAAAGCTATTGAGATTGGATTGAATTAAGTTTAAATTATATACGAAAAGGCCATTCTACTTATAGAAGAATGGTCTTTTTTATTTGTTTATCTTATTTTTGAAAATTTGGGTTATTGGAGAAAGGGTTTTATATATAATTGGAGAATTGTTATTAAAGTGAGGGTAAGCTAAAAAGGAGTGAAAATAAATGCAAAAAGTGATGATTCTTTCAGCCTCAACTGGTGGTGGACATCATAGTGCTGCCAATGCTATATCGCATGCTTTTGAAGAAATTGGATGTAAAGCCTTAATTGTTGACGGAATAAAAGCAGTTAGTCCTCTTTTGGATAAGATTATTTCCGATGGTTATGAAAGCTCTGCCAAATATACACCGAAAGCTTTTGGTAGATTATATAAATTAGCTGATAGTCCTTATATGGATCACGAACATGCAACTTTGATTAATATATTGCTAAAAAGACGGCTTAAACAATTAATTGAAGAACACAATCCAAGTTTAATTGTAGGAACTCACCCATTTCCTTTGATTGCAGTTGCACGATTAAAAGAAACAGGTATGATCAATGTTCCAGTGATAGCTGTTTTGACTGACTACACGACTCATTCTACCTGGACTCAAAATGGTGTTGATGCTTATGTAGTTGGTGCTGATGAAATGAAATATTTGTTAGCTGAAGAGGGGGTCAGCTTTAATAAAGTTTATCCATTTGGAATTCCAGTAAATCCTGATTTTATGAAATGCAAAGACCTCAATGTGATTAGGCAGATGCTAAAGCTAGAGGATAAATTTACAATTCTTTTGATGGCTGGGAGTTTTGGAGCAGGTAATATGAAAGATTGCCTCTGTGAAATAGCAGATATTGAAGGAGATTTTCAAGTTGTTGCAGTAGCTGGTAGGAATAAAACTTTGAAGGAAAAATTAGAATCTGCTGTACGTTTAAGAGGCTATGATGATAAAGTGCGTGTTTTAGGTTTTACTCGTCATGTATCTGAATTGATGTCAATGTCTGATATTTTAATCAGTAAACCAGGAGGTTTGACTACAACTGAAGCACTTTTAAAACAGATTCCGATAGTGATTCCTTTCTTTATTCCAGGACAGGAAGAAGAGAATGTAGATTTTCTTTTAAATCATGGATTAGCTGTAAAGACCTCAAGGAAATATACCTTAAAAGTTCTGGTGCAATCGTTGATGGGACATCCAGAACGGTTGAAAAAAATAAAAGAGCAGATGAAAGATTATGCTAAACCTAATGCTGCTAATGAACTGGCTCAATTGGGTATAAAATTAATGGAGGAATGGGAATAATTTTAGCCGGGCCAAGAACGTAGGGGGGGCTGACTGTGAAAAAGCAGAGTTTGATGAAGGGAACGTTGATCCTCGCAGTAAGCGGCTTTTCCATTAAGCTAGTCGGCGTTTTGTTTAAGTTTGTTCTCGCCCGGATTATTGGAGATGAAGGGTTTGGTTTATATACAAGGGCATATTCTTTATATACACCTATTTTAGTTTTGTTTGTCTCGGGAATTCCTGTTGCTATCTCGCATCTTTCGGCTACTGAGAGTATGACGAAAGGAAAGACTAATACTGGAATTTTTACGACAATGTTGACTTTTAATGCTTTCTTCGGTCTTTTTTTAGCTGGAAGTTTTATGCTTGGAGCTAAAATGCTCGCTGGTGGCTTATTAGGGGATATAGATGTTTATCCTTCATTAATTGGAATTGGCCCAGCGATCTTAATTGGGGCAATTCTGGCAGTTTTTCGAGGATATTTCCAGGGTTTGGAGCAGATGACTCCTACTGCGGTTTCACAGTTTGTTGAACAGTTGGTCCGTGTGGCTTCAGGGCTTGTTTTGGTTAGTTTGTTGATCGGGGCTGGCCCTGCTATTGGAGCATCAGGAGTTACTATAGGTTCTGGTATCGGTGGATTGGCAGGTTTGATAGTTTTAATAGGTTTCTATATCTATGGACGACGATCAGGATTAGTTCCAAAAAAGAATGGCAAGTGGATTCAACTACATTTGGTGGGAAGGGTGATGAAATTTGCTCTTCCTGTTACTTTAGGAGCATTAGCTATATCTTTGATGCAGTTTTTGGATGGGTTGATTATCCCTAGAAGATTAGAGATGATTGGATATTTGAAAGCAGAGGTTAGAGCAATTTACGGAGGGTTTGGAATGGCAAATTCATTGGTCATTTTCCCGACGATTATTGCCACAGCTCTTGCAGTTAATCTAATCCCTGCTATTGCGAAAAGCAATCTTACCTCGAAAAAACTAACCTATTATAGAATTGGAGAAGCTGTAAAATGGGGAGCTATTGTTAGTTTTCCTGCTTCTATAGGTTTATTTTTGCTGGCAGAGCCATTAAGTTGGCTTCTGTTTAGAACAGATAAAGCAATTTTACCATTGCAAGTTTTATGCTGGACTGTGCCATTAATTTCTTTACAGACGGTGATTACAGGAATAATTCAGGGTTTAGGGAATACTTATCTACCAGCTAGGAATCTTTTTATTGGTGGCATTTTTAATGGGGTAATTAATTATTCTTTAACACCTATCTTCGGGATTCGCGGAGCTGCTTTGGGTACTGTATTTGGGTATTTAATCAGCTTGTGTGGTAATTTACGTGATCTAAAGAGACAAACAGGATTTAAAAAATTAAGAAAAATAATTATGCCTTCTATCATGGCTTCGCTAGGTATGGGAGGGGTACTTTATTTGATAAATTGGGGTTTTAAATGGGGTAAATTGGCTCGTGCGTATCAGGTGACAGGGATAGTTTTAATAGGTGTAGTAAGCTATTTTTTACTGTTAGTTTTATTTAAAGGGATTACTCGAAAGGAGATGAAAAAAATTATTTTTGGAGAAAGGGGAGATTCAGCTTGAAGTTTTTCGTTTTGGTTAGATTATTTTTTAGAAAGTTAATAATTTAATATTCTGAAAATTACCAAAGATATTGACTTAATCCGATTTTTTTGTTACAATAAACGACATAGGAAGCCATATTATTTTAATAACAAGTTAATATTAAAGTAAAGTTAATTTTAAAGCGCAGATAACACCTGGATGGTCTACGAGGGGGTAGATTGTTTGGGTGTTTTTTTAATACCTAGTTAATTATAACCAGGTATTTTTTTGACTTAGAAGAAGGAAAAGTGGAATTAATGTAGAATAATTGGTGAAACTCGCATAAATTAATTATTAACTAAGGATTAATTTTGCCAGTTCATGATAAGCTAATATACAAGGTGGGTGATAGTTTTGGCGGTAATTGTGCAGAAATATGGAGGAACTTCAGTAGCAACTGTAGATAAGATCAAACTGGTAGCAAAAAGAGTTGTTAAAGAAAGAGAAAAAGGTAATGACATAGTGGTTATAGTTTCTGCGATGGGTAAAACAACGAATACCCTTATTGAAATGGCCAAAACGATTTCATCATATCCATCTAAGAGAGAGATGGATATGCTTATATCCACTGGAGAGCAGGTTTCAATTGCTTTACTATCAATTGCTCTTGAAGAACATGGATATTCTTCGATATCGTTAACAGGATTTCAAGCAGGGATTAAAACAGAGGGTTTTCATACAAAAAGCCGTATAACTAAGATAGATATTGATAATGTTAAGAGTTATTTAAATGAAGGTAAAATTGTAGTTGTAGCAGGTTTTCAGGGTATAAATGAAAGTGGCGATATAACTACTTTAGGAAGGGGAGGTTCAGATACTACTGCAGTTGCAATTGCGGCTAAGCTTAATTCATCATGCGAAATATATACAGATGTTGATGGAGTTTATGCAGTGGATCCCCGGGTTTACCCAGAAGCAAAAAAGTTAGAATATATTAGTTATGAAGAGATGATGGAAATGGCAAGTTTAGGAGCTGGAGTAATGGAACCTAGGGCAGTTGAGATCGGATATAAATTTAGAGTGCCTATTTATGTTGCATTGAGTACAGAAGATATACCTGGAACCTATATAAAGGAGTTAGATGAATCAATGGAAGAGAAAGTAATCACAGGAATTAGTGTAAGTGACGATATTGTAATGACTACTATTAATCATATTCCTTATGATTCAAAAAATATCTCTAGAATTTTTGGAGAGTTAGCAAAAAATGATGTAAATGTAGATATGATAAGTCAGACAGCACCATTTTTGGGGCAAGTAAATGTTTCTTTTACTGCTCCAAAAGATGATATATATATCATAGATGAGGTACTGGATAAATTAAAACAGGATATGCCAGTCATTGGAGTTTCAAAAGATATGAATATTTCAAAAATATCAGTAATAGGAATGGGTATGCGAAATCAATCTGGGGTTGCGGCAAAAGTATTTAAAATATTTGCAGATAATTGTATCGAATTTAAGCAAATAACGACTTCTGAAATTAGCATATCTTATACAATAGATAAGGAAAATAAAGAAAAAGCAATAACGATGTTGGCGGAAGAATTAAAGTTATAATTTTGGAGGTGTAATTGTGAAAAAGGTAAATGTTGCTGTTGTTGGAGCCACTGGAATGGTTGGGAGAATGTTTCTCAATGTTTTAGAAGAAAGGAACTTTCCCATAGATCAACTGTATTTATTTGCATCCGCAAAATCAAAAGGTAAGGTAATAAAATATCTTGGCAAAGAGTATGTTGTTGAAGAGTTAAAAGAAGACTCATTTAAAAAGGATATAGATATAGCGTTATTTTCAGCAGGGGGAGATATCAGCAAAAAAATTGCTCCAATAGCAAAAGCAAATGGAGTTATCGTAATTGATAATAGTAGTGCTTGGAGAATGGATAAAGAGGTTCCGTTAGTTGTGCCAGAGGTAAATCCTGAGGATGTTAAGTGGAATAATGGGATTATTGCAAATCCAAATTGTTCTACAATCCAGGTAGTTGTACCGTTAAAATTTTTGCATAAACAATTTAAAATTAAAAGAATCATTTATTCGACTTATCAGGCAGTTTCAGGCTCAGGAGTTGGAGGTGTAGAGGATTTAGAGAGTGGATTGAAAGGGAATCAGCCCAAGAAATATCCTCATCCGATAGCTTTTAATTGTCTTCCTCATATTGATGTGTTTGTGGAAGATGGATATACAAAAGAAGAGATAAAAATGATTAATGAAACGAGAAAGATATTGCATGATGATAATTTGAGAATTACCGCCACTGCAGTGAGAGTTCCCGTAAGACATGGTCATAGTATATCTGTGAATGTAGAATTTGAAAAAACTTTTGAGCTTTCTGAGATATATAATATTTTTAATAAAGCAGAAGGTATTATAGTAAAAGATGATGTTTGTAATAATATCTACCCTATGGCAATCGATGTAGAAGGAACAGATGAAATATATGTTGGGCGAATAAGAAGGGATTTCAGTGTGGAAAATGGAATTAATATGTGGATAGTAGCAGATAATATTAGAAAAGGTGCAGCTACCAATACTGTACAAATAGCAGAATTGCTACTAAAATAATCTATTTTAAATAAATAAATCTTAAAATTAAAGAATGGGGGAGTATTAATGACCTTATTTACAGGTTCTGGAGTGGCTATAGTTACGCCTTTTAGGAAAAACAGTGTCGATTATGACAAATTGGGTGAATTAATCGATTGGCATGTTGAAAAAGGAACAGATGCTATTATTATTTGTGGTACAACAGGTGAATCTTCTACGATGACAGAGGAAGAACGGAGAGAAACGATTAAATTTACGGTTGATAGTACAAATAAACGGATTCCGGTTATCGCTGGAACTGGTAGTAATAATACTCATCATGCTATTGAATTAAGCAAATATGCTGAAAAAGTTGGAGTAGATGGATTATTAATTGTTACTCCTTATTATAACAAAACAACCCAGAAAGGATTAGTCGAACATTATCTTTCTATTGCAGAAAGTGTAAATATACCAATCATACTTTATAACGTTCCAGGTAGAACAGGTCTAAATCTACTTCCTCAAACTATTTTGGAATTATCTAAGCATAAAAATATTAGTGCTGTAAAAGAAGCTAGTGGCAATATCAGTCAGGTAGCTGAAATTGCTAGATTATGTTCGGACGATTTTGATATTTACTCAGGTAATGATGATATGATTGTTCCTTTATTATCATTGGGAGGCAAGGGAGTTATTTCAGTTGTTGCAAATATTTTGCCTAAAGAAACACATGAGATGGTTATGAATTATCTTGAAGGTAAGGTTAATGAAGCGAGAGATTTACAACTGAAAATGAATGGCTTCATCAATGCATTATTTATTGAAAACAATCCGATCCCAGTGAAAACTGCGATGAATCTTATGGGAATGGATGTGGGAGATTTAAGATTACCATTAACCAGTATGTTAGAAGAAAATCGGAATATACTAATTGATAGAATGAAAGAATTAGATATTTCGTTGGAGGGTTGACCTAATGTTGAAGGTGATTATTAATGGTTGTAATGGCACAATGGGCCAGGTTCTTTCTAAAGAGATCAAAAAAGATGAAACTCTAATGATAGTTGCGGGTGTTGATCATAATCTTGATAAATATGATAATGATTATCCCGTATATCAAGATATATTTGAGATTAATGAAGCAGCAGATGTTATTATCGATTTTTCAAAACCTGACTCATTGCCAGGACTATTAAAGTATGGTTCTGAGAAAAAAATCGGGCTTGTTATAGCAACAACAGGATTATCTCCTAATGAGATTAGCTATATGCAGAAGACTGCGGTGAAGATGCCGATCTTTTATTCAGCGAATATGTCCTTGGGGATTAATTTACTTATTGATCTGGTTAAAAAAGCTGCACCAGTTTTAGATGATTCTTTTGACATAGAAATTATTGAAAAACATCATAATAAGAAGATTGATGCTCCAAGTGGTACAGCATATATGATTGCCGATGCTATCAATGGAGAATTGAATCATGCAAAAGAATATGTTTTTGGCAGAGAAACAAAAAAGAAAAGAAGAAGTGAAAATGAGATTGGTATCCATGCAATCCGAGGTGGTACAATCCCTGGAGAGCATACGGTTATTTTTGCTGGAACAGATGAAATAATCGAAATAAAACATTCAGCCCTATCAAAAAGCATATTTGCACTGGGCGCGCTAAAGGCAGCTAAATTTATTAGCATGAAAGATCATGGATTTTATACCATGGATGATTTGATTAGAAAGGACTGATAAATGAATGATTAGTGAGCAAAAGAACAATATCTCTAATATTGACTTGACAGATCCATATAAAATAGCAAAATTCATAAAGGATGCAAAGAAGACTACACCGGTGAAACTTTATCTTAAGGGTGAATTAGATAAAATTGATTTTTCTGATCTTAAAGTATTCGGAAGTGGAGATTCTAGAATTGTAATAGGTGAATATGATAAAGCAGTTTCGATTCTTGAAAATTATGAAGATCAAATCGAATATTATCACATTGAGAATGATCGAAGAAATTCTGCAATTCCCCTCTTAGATATTAAAAATGTACAAGCCCGGATTGAGCCAGGCGCTACCATAAGAGATAAGGTATATATCGGGAAAAATGCTGTAATCATGATGGGTGCTGTGATCAATATTGGTGCAGAGATAGGCGAAAATACAATGATAGATATGAATGCAGTGGTAGGGGCTAGAGGAACTATTGGAAAGAATGTCCATGTTGGTGCAGGTGCAGTTATCGCTGGTGTTCTAGAGCCACCAAGTAAGACACCTGTAATTGTCGAAGATGATGTTTTGATTGGAGCGAATGCAGTTATTTTAGAAGGTGTTCGAATCGGAAAAGGTTCAGTTGTAGCAGCAGGATCTGTGGTGACAAAAGATGTTCCACCAAACAGTGTAGCTGCAGGCACTCCTGCAAAGGTTATTAAAGAAAAAGATGCCAACACTATAAATAAAACTCAAATATTAGAGGATCTAAGATCGTAATTTTTATGAAAGATGTGATATTATGAGAAGTTTGTATAGAGAAGATAAAGAGTATGTTTTGAACGTCTACAACCGAATCAATTTAGATATAGTAAAAGGAGAAGGCTCATATCTTTATACTAGTGATGGAGATAAGTATTTGGATATGTATAGTGGAATAGCAGTGAATCTATTTGGACATAAACATGAAGAAGTAATAACTAGAATCATCGAACAATCCCAAAAATATATTCACCTTTCAAATTACTTTGCATCTGAACCAGTTGTTAATTTAGCTAAATTACTTGTAGAAAATTCTTTTGCTTCAAAAGTTTTTTTTGCAAATTCTGGTACTGAAGCGAATGAAGCAGCTATTAAGTTGGCTCGAAAATTTGGAAAGAGATTTAGTGAAGATAAATATCAGATATTGTCAGCACATAACTCTTTCCATGGAAGAACCTGTGGCGCTCTTTCTCTAACATGCCAAAGCAAATATCAAGATGATTTTCGACCTCTTCTACCAGGGGTGGATTATTTTAACTTTAATGATATTGCTGATCTTGAAAGTAAAGTAAGTGACAAAACCTGTGCCGTTTTTGTTGAAATCATTCAGGGTGAAGGTGGAATCTGGGAAGTATCTCAGGAATTTATCGGTGCACTTGTTCAGCTTTCTAAAAAGCATAACTTCTTAATCATAGTTGACGAGATCCAAACTGGGATGGGCAGAACGGGGGATTTATTTGCCTTTGAGAAATTTAACTTTACTCCTCATATAGTAACTTCAGCAAAAGCACTTGGTGGAGGGATTCCATTAGGAGCGATGTTGGTAGCTGAAGAATTAGAAGATGTGCTTCAACCTGGAGATCACGGGAGTACCTTCGGTGGTAATCCATTAGCCTGTTCGGTCGGTGAATTCGCTGTAAGAGAGATTGTTTCAGAAGAATTTTGTAATGAGATGAAGGAAAAAATTAGTTATTTATTTGCTGAGTTTAATAAGTTTAAAACTAAATATCCTGATATTATTAAGGAAATTCGAGGAAGAGGATTTATTATTGGGATAGAAGTTGGAAAGTATGCAAATCGAATAAAGGAAATTGCTTTTGAGAAAAAGTTATTATTAAACGTGACCAATACTACAGTAGTAAGATTATTGCCAGCTTTGAATATAAAGATGAGTGAGCTGGAGGAGTTTACGAGATTATTTGATGAAATTTTGAATGATATTAGGGAATAAAGCAATTAATTTATATAAAGACATCCTATTGCAGGGTGTCTTTTATAGTTATCTGAAAAAGCATAATATTTAAACTTAAATTTTAAAGAAGGATTTACTTTAGTGATGTCTAATACTAAAGTAATACAGTATGAACATTAGTTTTTCGTGCACGTACATTTTGAATTTTTAAGAAGGGTGGTGTAGTAGAGTAGGGAGCACGTAAAAACAGAATTTGAGTACAATTAACGTAGCAGAGTAAATGAGGAGGAAGAAGAGATGATGAAAAAAATTACGGTTTTAATGTTAATTATGGTTTTTGCTTTGAGTGGAATTATCTTAGCTGAAGGACCAAAGTATGGTGGAACATTGATTTATGGTCGTGGTGGTGACTCTGTTGGTTTAGACCCTATTCGTGAGACAGATGGTGAATCATATAAAGTTGCTCTACAGATTTTCGATACTTTGGTTGAGTTTGTGCCAGGGAAAACTGAGGTTCGCCCATCATTGGCAACTTCCTGGGTTGTTAGTGATGATGGCTTAACCTGGACTTTTAAATTACGAAAAGATGTTAAATTCCAGGATGGAACTCTATTTAATGCTGAAGCTGTTAAATTTAATTTTGATCGTTGGAGATTAGTAGACCATCCATATCATGAAGAAGGAAAATTCTTATATTATTCTTATATGTTTAATGGTACACCAGGGGTTATTCAAGATGTAATCGCTATCGATGATTACACAGTTCAATTTGTATTAACTCAAAAATTTGCAACTTTTATATCTAATCTGGCTATGACCGCATTTTCTATTTCCAGTCCTACTGCTATTCAAGAGTGGGGAGTAGATTATTTTACACATCCTGTTGGTACAGGAGCATTTAAATTTGCTGAATGGGTAAAAGGTGATAGAATCATTGTTGAAGCAAATCCAGATTACTGGGGTGAAAAACCCTACTTAGATAAGATCGTTTTCCGTTCCATTCCTGATAATGGTGCGAGATTTATGGAATTACAGGCTGGTTCTGTTCACTTAATTGATGGGGTTAATCCAAATGATGTACAGATCCTCAAAAAAGCAAAGGGATTAAAGCTGGTATTACGTCCTAGTATGAACGTTGGGTATTTATTTATGAACCAGAGATTTGAACAATTCAAGAATCCTAAAGTGCGTCAGGCTATTAACCATGCCATTGATAAGCAGACAATCATTGATGCATTTTACGCTGGTTTAGCAATTCCTGCTAAAAATACTTTACCACCATCTATTTGGGGTCATAATGATGATATTCAAGATTATGAATATAATCCTAAGAAAGCAAAACAGCTTTTAGCTGAAGCAGGTTACCCTAATGGATTTAAGATGAAACTGTGGGCAATGCCAGTGCCAAGACCATATATGCCACAACCAAAACTGATTGCTCAGGCACTTCAACAGTTCCTGGCTGAAGTTGGTATTGAGGCTGAAATTGTTTCTTATGATTGGAGTACTTATCTTGCTAAATTACGTGCTGGTGAAGCAGAAGCTTATCTCTCAGGTTGGACAGGAGATAATGGAGATCCAGATAACTTCCTTTATACATTGCTTGATAAAAATAATACTAAAGGCAGTCTCTATCAGAATGATGAACTTCATGAATTGTTGACCCAAGCACAGGTAACCTTTGATAAAGATGAAAGAGCAGCTCTTTATAAAGAAGCTCAGGTTATTGCTCATAATGATGCTCCAAATGTAAACCTGGTACATTCTACTCCTCCTTTGGGATTGAGAGATAATGTTATGGATTATATTCCAAGTCCACTTGGTATTGAAAAATTAAATTCAGTTTGGCTAAAATAGATCAAACAAATTAAAATGTATGCGGTCACTTGACCGCATACATTTTACTAATGATGCATATCTCTGTCCTATAGTTGTAAGTAAATTGGAGGTATAAAAAATGATTAATTATCTAATAAAACGACTATTATTTCTGATCCCTATATTATTAGGAGTATCATTTTTAATCTTTGTGATGATACACATGGTTCCAGGAGATCCTGCAGTTATTATGTTAGGCGAAAAAGGAACTCCAGAGATGTTAGATCAATTGAGAGAAGATCTAGGTCTTAATGAACCACTTCTTGTTCAATATTTTAAATTTTTTCAGCGATTAATGCGTTTTGATTTAGGAAGATCAATTGTTTCTAATCATTCTGTGAGTGAAGAGATTGGTGAGCGATTCCCATCTACTGCAGAATTGGCAATTTTTGCGAT
This sequence comes from Halanaerobiales bacterium, assembly GCA_030627905.1. Classification (GTDB taxonomy): domain Bacteria; phylum Bacillota; class Halanaerobiia; order DY22613; family DY22613; genus JAGMES01. The sequence goes on along the minus strand of DAOVRZ010000017.1, from coordinate 15,285 downwards.
GACTTTCGCTATTCTTATTGGAGTACCAGTTGGAATTTTGGCAGCATCAAAGCAAAATTCTTTTTTTGATAATACTAGTATGGTGGTAGCACTATTTGGTGTTTCTATGCCGATATTCTGGTTAGGTCTGATGTTAATTTGGTTATTTAGTGTTAAGTTGGGATGGTTACCACCTTCCGCGCGTTTGACTGTTGGGGTAGAGTTAGAGCGAATTACTAATTTATATGTTATGGATAGTGTACTGACAGGGAATTTTACAGCTCTTAAAGATGTTCTAACACATTTAATTTTACCAGGTATCGCTTTGGGTACTATTCCGATGGCTATTATTGCAAGAATGACTCGTTCCAGTATGTTGGAAGTTTTGCATCATGATTTTATCCGTACTGCTTATGCAAAAGGCTTGGATGCTAAGGTTGTAATTTATAAACATGCTCTTCGTAATGCACTAATTCCTATTATTACTGTTATTGGTTTACAGTTTGGAAGTCTTTTGGGTGGAGCGGTTCTAACAGAAACGATATTTTCATGGCCCGGGATTGGTAAATTATCATATGATGCAATCATGGCACGGGATTTCCCAGTTGTACAGGGTAGTGTTTTAGTGATAGCTATGATCTTTGTTCTGATAAATTTATTTGTAGATTTAACATATTCGTTCGTCGATCCTAGGATTAATTATAGTTAAAGTAGAGGGGTGTGGAGGAAATGAGTAGCAAATTAGCAGCAGTTCATGATGTTGATATAACTGATGAGCAAGTAGTGGTTGAGTATGGAGAAAGTTATTGGAAATCTATTTGGAAACGTATTTTGAAAAATAAGATGGCTATTGTGGGGATGGCAATCATTGCATTGATCATCATTGCAGCCGTTTTTGCACCATTTATAGCACCACATGATCCAATCAAGCAAAATATTTTGCAACGGTATAAGACACCATCAGCGAAATATCTCTTAGGGACAGATGAGTTGGGAAGAGATATCTTGAGTAGGCTAATTTATGGAGCAAGATATTCACTCTTGATTGGGGTTATAACGATAAGTCTGGCCCTGGTCTTTGGTGTTACGTTGGGAGTTATCGCAGGTTACTTTGGGGGACTGGCAGATCTTTTGATAATGAGGGCTATTGATATCCTGTTGGCGTTTCCGTATATCTTGTTGGCGATAGTTATTGTTGCCATATTAGGTCCTAATCTGCAAAATGCAATGATTGCGATTAGTATTGTAAATATTCCACAATTTGCACGGATCATTCGTTCTTCTGTATTATCAATTAAAGAAAGTGAATATGTACAGGCAGCTAAAGCACTTGGTGCAACAGAGTTTAGGATTATTATGAGACACCTTTTGCCAAATAGTATGGGCCCACTTATTGTCCAATCTACATTGAGTATTGCTTCTGCTATATTGAGTGCAGCAGGTTTGAGTTTCTTAGGCTTAGGAGCACAACCACCTACACCAGAGTGGGGGGCTATGTTAAGTGATGCTCGTTCTGCTTTACAGTTGGCACCTTGGGTGGTAACTTTTCCAGGACTAGCGATTATGCTGAATGTATTGGGTTTTAATCTTTTGGGTGATGGGCTTAGAGATGCTCTTGATCCGAAGTTGAAAAATTAAGTGTGTGTGAATCCTTTGGGCGGTGGTGGCTCAAAGGATTTTTTGTGTTTTTTAAACTATTCCTTCTTTTTATCAACAAATACTTTAATAATGTCTAAAATAGTCTCCAAGTCTTTTTCAGATACATAATTAAGTTGTTCGACAATAGCTTCTTTTTTTCTTCTTTTATTTTCATCATTAATACCATATTCTTTAAAACCTTCAATCACCCAATTTAAATCAACTTTATATAATTTGGCTAAATTTCTGATAAGCTCTAAAGATGGTTTTTTTCTTTGACCACGTTCAATTTTTGATAGATATGATTGAGAAACGTTAGTGAGGTTTTCGACTTGTACAAGTGTTAAGCCTTTTTGTTTTCTAGCCTGTTTTAATCTTTCTCCTAGAGTCATTTCTTTTGCCACCTTTCAATAGATCTTTTAGAGCCTATCTAAATATTCTTTTTGATTAAGTATTTGTCCTGCATTGGTAAAGAACTATATTTTTTTAGTTGTGAAGATCTAAGTAGCAAATCTATAGTGTTTTACATAATTAAAAATTTAACGAGTTAAAGATAATTTTGTCAAAAAAGTCTTGATATTTAACGGAATTGATGATAAAATTAATATATAAAATATTACCTTTCCTGTAAAAATATAAATTTACCTAATTAACTTATTAAAGCATTAAATCAGCCTACTGCTTAGCAAAATATTCAGCACCTTAGATTTAAATAAATTGTATCTAGGAGTGATTGGATGTCAGATTTGGATAACGGAAAGGTAACACCGCATGATGCTTTATTTAAAACTCTTTTAGAAACTTTTTTTGTAGAGTTTGTAGAATTATTTTTTCCTGAAATATTTAGAGTGATGGACAAAAATTATGTAAAGTTTTTAAGAGAGGAAATTATAGATTATGAGAAATTAAAAAAGCAATATGTAGATATTTTTGTTGAAACTAAATTAAAAGGCGAAGATGGAATAGTTTTAATTCATGTAGAAAGTCAAGCACAGAGAAAAGTTAACTATAACTCACGAATGTATAATTATTTTATGGAGTTGTATAAAAAGCATAGACGTATAATCATTCCAATAGTTATTTATTCTCATGAAACAAAAGTTATAGAACCAGATAGTTTTATAATAGAGTTACCATTTTTAAAAATTTTGGAGTTCAAGTTTTTAAAAATTCAGTTAAGAAAAGAATCTTGGAAGAAGTATATAAAAAGCAATAACCCTGTTGCAGCTGCACTAATAAGCAAAATGGATTGGACCGAGAAAGAGAAGATCAAAGTGAAGTTAGAGTTTTTACGAATGGTGACAAGAATGAGATTAGATGATATGAAGACAGATTTTTTAATAAAATTTTTTGAGACGTATTTGCCTATTACTGAGAAAGATGAAGAATTTTTTCAAATGAGAATAAAAAATGAATTTGAAAAAAAGGAGGTAAAGAAGTGCATGGAATTTGTATCATCTTATCGACTTAAAGGTAGAGTGGAAGGTATTGAGATAGGACGGAAGGAAGGTAAAATGATAGGACGGAAGGAAGGTGTAATAGAAGGTAAAATAGAGGCGATGAGGGAAATCGCTAAGAAAATGCTATTAGCAAAGATGAGGATTTCAAAAGTAATGGAATTTACAGGTTTATCTCATGATGAGGTTCAAAAATTACAATGAGCGATTAAAATATTATAGTTTTTATCTTGAAAGACAATCCATCTCTTTCTTCTATGATTTTGTGTAAGAAGGGGATGAATTGGTTGTTTTGCATTTTCTTGAATTGAGTTTTTTTGCCCTTTTTTTGGTGTGTTAGTTAATAGAAAATATCAGTTGAGCTGAAATAATTTGGCTGACTATTGTTTGTAACTTTTGGGAATAATAAGTTTAAAGAGAGGGAGGAAAATTCAATTTAATGTAGAAAGTGTTAATATAGAGATGATAGCAAAAACCCATACCAGTGTGAGACGGCAAAAATCCCCGTCTGGTGCGGGAATGGTGATAAACGTTGAAATGACGCCATTTGTGAGGGGTGAAGCTATTTGTGGAGATTGTAGAAAGTAGTTGAAAATTGTCGAAAATGAATCTGGTGTGGAAAGTTGATTTTGAGCCCAGTAGTATCAAGGGTTTGTAAGGGGTAGAGTAACAATAGACATACTTCCTGTAGAGGAATTGAAACTGTTACTAAAGTTTCTCCCCCTAAAGCTTCAGCCAACCGTAACAATAGACATACTTCCTGTAGAGGAATTGAAACACACAATAACTCACGACCACGCAGCGGGTGTTATGTAACAATAGACATACTTCCTGTAGAGGAATTGAAACAAGACGAGGAGGCAGCAGACTTCATCAAACGCGGAAGTAACAATAGACATACTTCCTGTAGAGGAATTGAAACTTCCCAAGAAAACTCCTTAAGCCTTTTTTAATCTCGTAACAATAGACATACTTCCTGTAGAGGAATTGAAACTAAAATAAAAAGACTAGTTAAGAATCCACTAGTCTTTACCAGTAACAATAAACATACTTCCTATTGAGGAATTGAAACTTTAATGTTTTCAAATCAACCCAAACTGTAAATTGCTCAGTAACAATAAACAGAATTCCTACAGAGGACTCCTAAAAATCATAATTCTATGTTTAAAAACACTCAAACTTCCCAATACTAGAAGTATCTAGTAAATAGGAGGTATTTTTTATGGATATAATTGGAGCGTCTGCGTTAAATTCTTTTGTGTATTGCCAGAAGCTTTTTTATTATCGAGAAGTTGAACATATCGAGGCTGAGAATCACTATTTGGTTGATGGACAGATCAAACATAAAAGAATTGACGGTGAAACAAGCTCAGTCAATATTGAGGGTAACAAAATTTTTTCTTTTTCATTAAAATCAGACATTCTTGGAATTGCAGCGCGGTTTGATGTTTTAGAAATGGATGGAGAACAGTATATTCCTGTAGAATATAAAAGAGGTAAAATGGGAGATTGGCTAAATCATCGAGTACAATTATGCGCTCAAGCTTTATTGATAGAAGAAAATTATAATCAAACGGTAGATTATGGATACATATATTACTATGGTTCTAAAAAAAGAGTAATGGTAGAATTTGATGAAATTTTAAGAACGCAGACTTTGACTGCTATTAGTGAAGCACGTCAGATGATTGAAGAATCAAGGTGTCCTGAGACAGAGTATTCTCAAAAATGCGAGGGCTGCAGTCTAAAAGAACAGTGTTTACCAGAAGAGGTAGATCAAATTCATCAGAAGAAAGCGAATAGAAAAGGAAGGGTTATGCCTGTTTTAGATGAGCGTGAGGTGCTTTATATAACTACAAATGATGTAGAGATAAGCAAGAAGTATAATCGGTTAATTATTAAAGAAGAAGAAAAAGTTATTAAAGAGGTTCCAATTATCAAGATTCGAAAAGTAGTGTTGCTTGGACGAGTTAATCTTTCTCATCCAGTTATCGCTTTGCTTTTAAAGAATAACATTGAAGTTGTTTACTTGAATTATTATGGTAAGTACGAGGGGACATTGATACCATCCACTAATAAGAATGGTATCTTACGAAAAAAGCAAATACTTTTATCTGAGGATGAAGAGTTTTGTAAGAACTTAAGTTGCCAATTTATCAAAGGAAAGATTTACAATATGCGTGTATTGCTGCAAAAAAGGAACCAGGCTAAAAAAGATGAAGAAACAGCTAAAGCAATTAAAAACTTAAAAAATATTTTGAAGAAACTTGAGGATTCAGAAAGTATAGATTCTTTACGTGGATTGGAAGGTTATGCAACTAAATTGTATTTCCAATCTATAGATTCACTTCTTTCTGGAGAAATACACTTTAAAAAAAGAAATCGCAGACCTCCAAAAGATCCAGTCAATGCGCTCTTAAGTTTGGGATATACACTGTTAACTCGTGATATCGAAGGATATTGCCGTGTAGTTGGGTTGGATCCTTACATTGGATTTCTTCATAAAGATCGCTATGGAAAACCTTCTTTAGCATTGGATTTAATGGAAGAGTTCAGACCATTAATTGTAGATCAGATGGTTTTGTATGTCTTGAATTCAGGTATTATTGCAGAAGAAGATTTTGAAGAAATTGGTCAACTAAAATTAAAACAACCTGCATTTAAGAAATTTCTTTCTCATTATGAACAAAGAAAGAAAACAGAATTGAAGCATCCTGTTTTTAATTATCAAATAACTTATCAGCGAGCATTCGAGATACAAGCGAGAATGTTAGCAAAATACATAACTGGTGAATTGGAAGAATATATTCCTCTTCAGATCAGGTGGTAAAGTGAAACGGTATGTGATCTGTTATGATATTACAGATGATAAGAGAAGAAGGCGTATCTATGAGCTTCTAAAAGATCATGGTCAAAGGATGCAGTATAGTATTTTTGAGTGCATGATAGATGAAAAAACTTTTGTAATGTTAAAATTCAAGCTGAGGAGATTAATGGATTGCGCTGCGGATAGTATTATTATCTATTCAATATGTGCAAATTGTGAGGAAAAGATTATCAGTATGGGATTTTACTATGGAGGTAAGAAAAAAGGGGGTGAGTTTATCTTGTGATATTCTTATCTCTTTTTTTGATGCTCACGAACGAACTTTTAAATTAGGTTAGTAATTGAGATAATTTGGCTGACTATTGTTTGTCACTTTTGGGAACAATAAATTTAGAAAGAAGAAGGAAAATTAAAATTAATGTAGAAAGTGTTAATATAGAGGTGATAGCAAAAACCCATACCAGTGTGAGACGGCAAAAACCCCCGTCTGGTGCGGGAATGGTGATAAACGTTGAAATGACGCCATTTGTGAGGGGTGAAGCTACTTGTGGAGATTGTAGAAAGTAGGTGAAAATTGTCGAAAATGAATCTGGTGTGGAAAGTTGATTTTGAGCCCAGTAGTATCAAGGGTTTGTAAGGGGTAGGTAACAATAGACATACTTCCTGTAGAGGAATTGAAACATCGTCAACCTTACTATGCTGTTCTTGGATTTTATTGTAACAATAGACATACTTCCTGTAGAGGAATTGAAACTTTGTTATTAACCAAACCTTTCCAGACTTCCTGACTTCTTGTAACAATAGACATACTTCCTGTAGAGGAATTGAAACGTATCTGCTGATTCAATCACCATCGCCACGTCACTGTAACAATAGACATACTTCCTGTAGAGGAATTGAAACAATATAGTCACTACACAAAGTCCTTCAAATATCAAATATGTAACACTGAACATAATTCCTATTGAGGAATTGAAACCCTACATGTTCGGCCTATTCGTGTGAGTTTTCTTGACTAAATGGGAAGTGTAACAATAAACATAATTCATATAAAGGAATTGTAAGTGTATTTACAGTAGAGATGAAGAACATTATGCATTTAATAATGGGCAAGGTACTTTAGTATTATTGAATTCAGATGGCGGAAATTTTGAGTAAAAAGATGAATGGCTATTGACAGCGTAAGAATGTCAATGGTCTTTTTTGTTTGTCTTGAGAACTCAGACTCACTAAAAAATGTGTGAAAATATTGAACTAAAAGAAGGGGAATGTTACAATACCTCGAAATATATAATAGGTAAATACCAATAAAAAACAATCTATAATGTTTTAAAAATAAGTTAAATAATTTAGAAATATTATTAAGCATTATATCTGGAGGTGGATTTATATGGACAAAGATTTGAATTTAGGTCTTATGCTGATAGTTTTAGATAAATATATTAAAACTATTGCCAACAATGAGATAGATCAGTGCTATCAGCAAGTTATTCAGGAAAATAAATTTTTCAAACTTAATATTATTAATAAGAAGATTGACTTTTATCGTAAGATTTTAAAAAGTGCAGAAAGTTTATCGCTTATTAATCTTGATAGACAGGGTATATGTCAACCATTGAAGTCTATTTTTTCTTCTCTGTTTGAAGCGGGACAGAGTTATTATTATTTACCAAAGCAATTAAGTTTGAATTCATTATTTCCAAAAAGGCCTTCAGAGAAAGTAGTTTCGAAAGATTTTATTAAAAAATTACATAAATTAGTAGGTAACTTTATTGAGGAAATGAAATCGGTAAAAAGTGCAATTCAATTATATTATCTAACTGAAAAATATTTTTGGAGTGTTTCTTGCTCACAAAAGAATCCTGATATTTCTTTTTTTCAATATATGAAAACGGTTTTAGCAATTTCAAAATGTCTGGCTGAACAACATAAACTTGGAAAAATTTCTGATAAAGATATGGACGAAATTTTGTCTTGTACTTCAAATCAATTTGTATTGATTAAAGGGGATTTATCAGGTATTCAAGATTTTATTTTTAATATTCAAATGGAAGGTGCAGCTAAATCTTTAAAGGGGCGGTCTGTATATTTAGAATTACTTTCAGATATTGTTATTGAAAAGATATTGGATGAATTGGATTTGGATGAAAGTAATTTATTGTACAATGGAGGTGGAAATTTTTATATATTAATTCCACAGACTAAAATAGAAGAGATTAAAAAATTAAGGGAAGAAATTCTAAAAATATTAATGAAAATTCATCGAGGGCAAATATATCTTGCAATGGGGAATGTAGAGTTTTCTCCAGCTGAGATGAAAAATTTCGCTGATATATGGAAAAGAGCCAGTGATAAAGTTGGCGAGTTAAAAAAAAGAAAATGGAGTGAAATAGGTATAACAAAACATTTTGGTGAAATTTTTGGTCCAATAGATGAAGGAAGCACAAGATATTGCGAAGGTTGTGGTAATACAAAGGATCTTGTTAAAAAGAGTGCAGAAGAAACAGAGACTCTATGTGAACTTTGCAATAGTTTTAAACAATTGACAAACAAACTTCGTTTTGCGAAATATCTCTACATTATACCTTGCGAAAATCATAGTGTTAAAAAGAAAGATTATAATTATCTCTTCAGCAAATTTGGATATAAAATTTATTTTGAATCAGAAGTTAATAAAGAATTAAGTGGAAGACTCTTTAAATTAAACTGTACAAATTTCCTTAAAAATTCTGATGGATATAAATTTGGAGCATTCATCCTTCCAGAATCGGATGAAAGACAGATTACATTTGATGAATTAGCTAATAATAGCATTATAGAAAAGCAAGGAAATAAAAAGGGAGATAAAAAGCTTGGTTACTTAAAATTGGACGTTGATAATCTTGGAAGTGTTTTTATTCAAGGGTTTGGAGATCAAAAATCTATTGCAAGAGTAACTACTCTTAGTCAGATGTTAAGTTTATATTTTAAAGGATACTTAAATAATATAATCAAGGAAAATGATTGGCAGAATGATTTATATGTTGTTTTCTCTGGTGGAGATGATACATTTATTATTGGTGCATGGCCACAATTATTAAAATTTACTCAATTATTTCGAAAAGATTTTAATCAATATACTTGTGAAAACCCAAGACTATCATTTTCAGCTGGAGTAGCCATTTTTCCACCAAAATTCCCTGTGGCAAAAGCAGTAAGTTTAACTGAAGATGCACTGGAAGATTCAAAGAACTATCTTGAAGAAGGTGAAAATATCCCACTTAAGAATCGAGTTTCATTATTTGGTGAAGTGTTTAATTGGGAGGAATTTACTAGAATTGAAACTATAAAAGAATTTTTAGTTGACTTAATTGATAATAAGCAAAATAGAAAGGGAAAGCCGATAGGAAGATCATTACTTCATAAAGTTATGAAGAGTACTTTAGGCTTTAAAGATATTTTAAAGGAATCTGCCAATAAAAATCTGAATAATCTAAAATTTTGGCGATTGGCTCATTATCTACGAGAGGTGAAAAGAGAAGATGCAGATAAGCTTTTAGACTATTATCGAGACATTGTTATTCATAATTTAATGAGTAAACCTCGGGAAGACAAAATTAAAAATATAATGATAATTCCAGCTGCAGTACGATGGGCTGAATTGGAAACAAAGGTTTATAAAGATGAGGAGGAAAAGGAATGAAAGATAATTTTGTAACTGGAGTAGTAAAAAAAGCAAGTTTTCGAAATAAAGAAGGTATTATTGAATTTAAATTTAATAATACAAAATGGACAAAAAAAGCTAAATTTGCCAGACGTGATTGTTTCAATGACATCCCTCAAGTAGGGGAACCGGTAAAATGTAAGGTTTACAAAAATTCTAATGAATATGTTGCAAAAAATATAACGACTTGTTGGCTTTCTGATTATTTTAAGAAGACTACTTTAAACCCTCAAGCAAATGATTATGATACATATTATGATAATGTACAATATTATGCAGAGCAATTAAGTAATGCTGATCTCAGCATGTCGCAGATTAGAAAAGTGTATTCTTCAGTAATGAAAGCTGAATCTATTAAAGAGGTAAAAATGCTCCGGCCTCAATTTGCGTATGCATCTGGTAGAAGTAATTACATTGGCGTAAAAAATTTAATGGCATTATTAGATTTTTTAGTTAAAGCTGTAGAAAATGAAAAACAACATTTGAAAAATTTACAGTCATTTTTAGAAGCGTTGGTTGCTTATTTAAAATATGTTGGTGCAAAGGACTAATAGCAAAAAGAAAGGATGATATAAATGAGATTAAAAGCGAAATTATTTATAAATGGTCAAATTCAGCTATTAACAGGTTTATCTATTGGTGGTTCTAAAGCTGATGTACCAATTGGGGGAATAGAGAATGGTGTTATCAAAACATCTGAAGGAGTTCCCTTTATTCCAGGATCATCATTGAAAGGAAAACTGAGAAGTATATTAGAAAGTAGTGAAATTAAGGAAATAAAAAATTCTAATGAAGACCCAAAAATCTGTAACTGCGGCAAAGCGGAGTGCCCTATTTGTACAATATTTGGAGTTGGTTCAAGATGTAATGACATTAAATCAGGTTCTACAAGATTGTTTATAAGGGATGCGTATTTGAAAAAGGATAGTAAGAAAGATATGTTAGATAAGAAAAATGAATTTTCTGAGTTGGAGATGAACTATACGGAAAGTAAATGGGAAAATGTGATTGATCGTAAAACTTCAAAGGCTCAACATCCAAGACAAATAGAAAGAGTTCCGGCAGGAGCGAGGTTTGACTTGAAAATGGTATATAATATCTTTTCAAATCAGGATGTGGAAAATTTAAAATATTTAAAAAGAACTATTAATATGTTAGTAGACGATTATTTGGGTGCCAATGGTTCACGTGGTTATGGACAAATTTCATTTGAAGATATGAAAGTGAGTATTAAAACAATAGATACATATGAAGGTAACAATACACCTGAATCGTTAGGAGATTTTAATATAGATTTTGAAAAAATAAAGAATGAAATACTAACAAAAATTAGTAAGGATAACGGAGCTGACAAGAATGAGTAGAATAAAAGGTATTAAGTTTGTTCTTCCTGAGCATGCAAAATTTCATTTTGGTGATCCTCGGGGAAATATAAAAAAAATATTTTCTTCTGATCAATTATTTTCAGCTTTGATTAATTGTGCTGCTTTATTATATCCTATAAAGAAAATCGAAGAATTGATTGCATTATTTGCAAAAGAACAATTTTCTATTTCATCTCTTTATTATGGTCTTGATTTTTTTGAGCATGGAAATAATAGAGCATTAACTTCATTTTTCTTTATGCCAAAACCATATTGGTTAATACGGTCTTCCCAGCAAGAAAATCAGGAAGTAGATGAAGTAAGACTTCGAAAAAAATTAAAAAAGGTTGAGTTTATATCAACTAAAGCTTATGAGAGCATATTGAACAGTTGGAATGGTGAGTTTTTTGATTATAATCTTTTTTCTCTTCCTACTATTGGTAACACCTTTGCATTTAGCGAGGAAGAACTTTTGGAGTTAAAAATAAAAAAAGAGCAATTAGTGAATCAAAAATTTATTTCCGCTCAAAGTTATCAGAAACTACAGGTGGATCGTATGACTATTAAATCAGATAATACGTATTATGAGAATAATATAGAAATTTCTCCTATGAAAGTTGGTAAATATGTAATAAAACCGTTTATGTATTGTATGTGTCGTGGCTTAATAACTAAAGAAATTTTGGCAGCATTGAGAATATTAGTTGAAGAAGGAATTGGAGGTAAAAGAAGCAGAGGTTTAGGGTACTTTGTCGATGTAAAACAGATTGAAGTTCCTATAAAAGATTCTATACAAGGTAAGTATTATTTATCTCTTTCAACAATCTTTCCGAAAGTAGATGAAGTAGAAAATATAATGTCATATAAATTGAGCGAGAGAAGCGGATATATCTATGCAGGAAGAGGTCAAGGAGTTAGACGAAGAAGCCTTCGTGTAGTAGATGAGGGAAGCATTTTCTCTAATAAAATAAAAGGACAGATAAAAGATGTAACACCTAAAGATTCTAATCTTCCTCATTCAGTTTTACTTAATGGTAAAGCTTTCTTGTTGGGATTTGGAGGTAATGATTTATGAAAATGATATTAGAAACGCTGACACCTGTTCATATAGGTTCTGGAGAAATATTATCCCCATATAGCGATTATGTATATCAGAATGGAAGTATTTATTATATAGACAATAAAAAATTAGGGGAATCATTATATTCTTTAGAAGATGCTGATGAGATAATAGATCAGTTTGTAGAAATAATTCGAACTACAGCTAGTAATAATAGAAGTAAATTTAAATTGGTTGATTTCTTCGATGAATATGATTTAGATTATAAGAAATATTCCTGGAAAAAGGTAGAGATTAAAGGGGTACTCAAAAATGAACAAATTAGCAGAATGGTAACCACTGCTGGAAAACCATTTATACCAGGAAGTTCTTTAAAAGGAGCCATTAGGACATGCTTATTGTATGGTCATTTAAAAGCTGATGGATACGATTTTAACAAGTTAAAAAAAATATCATTATATATAGGACAAGATAAATTTGATTCTTTTGGTAATGATATTTTAAAGTTTCTTCATGTAACTGATACAACTTATCTTAAACCAGATCAAATGAGCATTCTTAAAACAGTGAGGTGGAATCTGGACAAACATGATATGGGTGTTCCAATTTGGCGAGAAGTAATACCGTCACAGTCACGATTTGAGTTACGATTGCAGAGTAAAGCAGTTCGAAAGTATGATAAAATTATGAACAAATTTCAATACCTCTATGAAGATGGCGAAAGTGAGATTTTAAGACGAATTAATGAGTTTTATATAGAAACATTGGAACATGAAATAGAAACATTGAGTCAATTGGGTAAAAGTGATTTTAGTAGAATAATTGAATTTTATGAAAAAATTAATCAAGAAGCTAAAGAGTATAGAAAAAATCAAAAAGGAGCTATTTTAAGAATTGGTGCTGGGAAAACGTTTTTTGAAAATACAGTGAGTTTTGGATTTAAGGAAGATGATTTTAAATTTTTTAAAGAAAAGTTAATGAAGATAACATCAAAATCATTTCCAAAAACAAGAACGATTATAGTTGATGATGATATAGTTAAAGATGTATTAGGTTGGGCGAGAATTTCCGTTAGTAAGGAGGATTAGTTATGAGTACAGTTGCCTTATATACTTTAGGAAATAGTGACTTGCAAATGGTAGATAATGAGGGGAATATTTGGACAAGGACAAATAATCTCAAGAAAACAAGTAAAAATATTTGGACATATATCGAAAAAGATAATTTTAAAATTAAAGTAAATACAATGAAGAAAGAGGAAAAATATTTCGAAGAAGCAAAAATTTTATTGAAATCTAATATTGAGGTTGAAATCAAAGCAAATGAAAATAATAATGGAGTGAAAATTGAAATTAGCGAAATCAGATTTCCACTATTGACTGCATTTTTAAATAAAATAAGAGAATTAGAAGATGGACAAAATCCAGATGAAATCATTTTATTCGCAACGAATCAAGAAAGTCACTCGAATCTAGATACCATCTATTTATCAAAAATTATAAAAAGATACCTTAGTAGTGAAAGCAAATATCATATAGCTGAAATAAAGGTTGCAGAGATTCATAATAATCCAAGTAATTATAAATATATGGAAGATTTTTTTGGAAGCTTTGTTGCTTCTAATTCCGAGCTACAATATAAGAAAATTTACACACAGGTGACTGCAGGAACTCCTGCGATGTGCTTTAATCTGGCTTTAAACGTTATAGAATTTAAACATACATATTTGTATATAAAAGATCTTGACGACAAAAATTCATCGGTTGCCGTAGAACTTGATTATTTTACAAGACTTGAATATAAGAAAAATTTAACGTTGATAAATTCTGCATTGAATGGTTTAAGTTACGAAGTCGCTAGAGAAATCTTTAATAACTCATCTTTTAGACAATCAAGTGATGTTAGGTGGTATTTTGACATACTAGTGAAGTTGAGAAATTTTGACTACAAGGAAGCTTTTGAGTTAAGTAAAAATCTAAGTAACAGTCAATTATATAGGCTTCTCGGAGACTTGAACATAAAAACTTTGTGGTTTAAGCGTTATAAAATAATATATGATTTAATTGAAAAATTGGACCAAAACAATCATTTATTAGAGGCTACAGTTCTTCTTTCAGGATTACACGATAATTTGAGACAATATTTTTTTGAAAAAGTGTCTGGGGTTTCTATTGAAAAAGATAAGTCAGGAAGATTTTCTTCTTTTAATGATTATATTGCTAGTCAATCAACATTAAAGAATAAACTAGAAAAGAGTTTTAAAAAAGAAGAATTTGAACCATCAAAGCCAGTTTTAGGAAAAATAATTAAACATTTTTGTGAAAATAGTAATTGTCCCGAAAATTATAGTAAACAGTTAAAAGAATTTGAAGTATTAAATAAAAGAGTAGAAATTATTCAAGATAAAAGAAATAAAACTCCATATACTCATGGAACTATTGGTATTTCTAAACATGAGTATGATTACGAAATAAGAGATGTCGTAATAGACACAGGAACTTTTATAAAAAAGTATTTAAAAATCGACGGAATTGAAAAAGAAAACATTTTTGATTATATATCATCAAAAATAAACAGAAATTTACAATACTGTTTTTCTTAAGCCAATTCTAAATTTATCAAATGAGCTACTAAATATAACTGGCATTAGTAGAAATATATTTTCCTACAGGTGAAGAAATAGAGAACGATTATTTTACTATTATTCAAAAAAAATTTTAGGTTTCAGGATTTTAAATATGAATGGCTGTTGTAATTGAAATATTTGAAGAAAAGTAAAGTTGGTTTGCTAAAGCAGGTAAAAGTAGAAGGTTTAGCACAGTTAAAGAGATATACTGCAAGTGAGCGATTTAGAGGAAAGAAAATTTTGAAGAGTGCTTTGATTATTTTTATTGGGAAAGATGAGTATATGGTGATTAGTTGTTGAGGCTTAGATTGATTTGTTTTTAAAAGGCGAATAGTAAATATTAGTTTAGATGATAGAATTTGGCTGACTATTGTTTGTAACTCTTGGGTAAAATAAGTTTAGATAGAAGAAGGAAAATTTAATTTAGTGTAGAAGTGGTAATATAGAGAAGAAAGAAAAAAACCACACCAGTGTGAGACGGCAAAAACCCCCGTCTGGTGTGGGAATGGTGATAAACGTTGAAATGACGCCATTTGTGAGGGGTGAAGCTACTTGTGGAGATTGTAGAAAGTAGTTGGAATTTGTCGAAAATGAATCTGGTGTGGAAAGTTGATTTTGAGCCCAGTAGTAT
>DAOVRZ010000072.1:0-30669 GCA_030627905.1 Halanaerobiales bacterium | reverse complement strand
TAGCGAAAGACAGCGTTTTCAACACTTCAAGCCAATTTGGAACAACTTTTATGTGTATTTTTAAATTAAAAGAAAAAATTAAAACAGTAAAAAACTTAATGGGATTTAGTACGAATTTGTTGATTCGACTGAATAGTTACCAACAAAGATATATTTTAGCCCATGAATACTATCATTTTTTGGATGTAAAGGGTGAAGATAAATATTTTGATGGTATTTTTATTGATGATGCAAATGATAACTTGAATGAACGAAAGGCAGATTATTTTGCAACTTTACTTTTATTAGATGAAAATCAGGTGCGTCATAGATTTGAGAATTTAAAAAAGCTAGAATATAGTTTTGAAGAAATAGTATGTAAATTAATGAATGTGTTTAAAGTCCCATATAAAATGATGTCCATTCGTTTGTTAGAGATAGGATTAATTAAAGATTCTGATTTAATAAGTAATAGAATGTTAGACTATAATAAAACAGAAAAATTATTTGATGAATTAGGACTAGATAAATTTATTTTAGTTAGAACTACAACTATTAAATTTGGAAATATTAAAATATATTTGAAATTAGCCGAAAAAGAAATGCTAGAAGAAGATTATAATAATGCTCTTAAATATTATGAGAATATATCAAACAGATTAAATAATACTAATACAGATTTATTTATTCATGAGTTTGAAAAAACAATTAAAAAGTTTTCCGACGATTTCAATCCAGACCAGCAAGAAAAAATAGAAAAAATACGAGAATGTTTAGAAGACTTAAAAAGGGGGAATTCATAGTGTTATCAAATTTGGATTCCTCCGAAACGAATGATTGGAATGAAAGAGAAGTTGATGAATTAATTGATATATGTGCTTTTTATGATGTTGGAAAAAGATATACTCACTATTATATGGTACAAGATGGTGAACGAAGTGACCAAAAAATGAGGCAAAAACTTGAACCTAGTTTTTTTGTCAAGGAAAATATTAATAAGAACATTATTATTCAATATTAATGCAGGGACAGGTTTAAGTGCCTGATTGATTTTCTACTCATTTTTATTACATCAGATTATTAATCCTATAAATTTTAGTGGTTTCATGAGAAAATTTATAGGATTAAATAAAATGACGTTTAAAAAAAAACCACGTAGAAGGCGGTTTATAAAACTCGAAATCAAGTAAGCAATTATGTATGGTTCGTGGGTCAAGGCTTACGATTGTGAGGTTAATGGCCTTATTGGTACGTTTGGCAACAATGCAGATACGATAGCTTCAACTTACGGTTTTAGCATTACAAGAACTAAATAGTTGTTTGGTTTTTTAAGATTGGGCATAATTTTATTGATATGCTAAAATTCTAGACTACTATCGGAGTAGTATGGGACTGGATTCTCTAGGGATTTCAAAAACAAACACCTGATATGGTCTTTAGAGATTGCTTTTTAAAAAAGATAGTTGACAAATTTAAGAAACTAGAGTATTATATCAATTTTGCTGGCTTTGATTGAACCGAAGTAGCTATATTTAATGGAGTCAGTTCCTTATGGGAAGTGACGGTTTTTATATTTACTTAAACGATATTCGACTCGAAATCTAGTAGATGCCCAAAAGTGTCTCGCGGATTCGAATCCCTCTCAGCGATAATATATGATTGATAAGGACTTCTGGGATTATAGTCAGAAGTCCTTTTTTGATTCTTGGGAGAGTAAATACAAATTGTCGCCGAAATGTCGTTATAATAGTTAAAACGGTTAAAATCAAAGTTGTGGGCTTCTTTAAGTTTTCTTATCTTAAAGAAAGTCATGAAATAGAGGTTAGAGAATCTTTTGTAGAGCTGCCAAGTATTTAAACTTATGTTCCTATTTGAATTGATAAATTGGGTTATAAGATGTCTAGCAAGAAATTAGTTAATATGGATGAAAAAACTTATAATAAGTGTCAGAAGACAGCAGGAATAATTTGTTGAGTATAGAAGAGATAATTAAAGAACCAGAGTCCTAGATCTACTATTTTACTTGAGAAGGTGAAATCAAATAATAAGGTGCATTAATTACTTTAATATCATATATTATTTATAGAGAGATCATGTACTTTGGGACTAATAAATACTCAAAAACGAGGGATACTAGATGTGTTCTCAAGAATTGATAGGATATCACGGTACTTTTGTTGATTGTGTTAAGAATATACTAGATAATGGGTTCATATTTCATCAAAGAAAAGATCATTGGTTAGGGCAAGGTATATATTTTTATAAGGATGATTTAAATCAAGCTAAAGTATGGGCAACTGTTAAGTCTAGAAATAATCTACATTATAGGGATAAAGAAGTTGCGGTGATTAAAGTAATTTTAAAAGTAAAAAAAGACAAATTGCTTAATTTAAACTTACGAGAAGACGTTAAAAAAATTCTAAATTTTGCGCTACAACTTAACTGTGATTTTGATCCAGATAATGTAGATGCCAATAGAGCATTCGTAATTGATTCTATATGTGAAGAAGAGGATTTTGAGGTTGTTATCATGTCTTTTACACATGAAAATCAAACGATACGAGATATACAACAACAATTGGGAGCAGCTTTAGGTTTTCATTTTACTGAGCAACAAATTTGTGTTAAAAACGACATTTGTATAGTGAGCAAGGAATGTGTATATCCGAGAAATGATGTTAAAATAGATTATAAGCAAAGAAAAAAATGGGGGTGAATGATATGAATAAGAATATATTGGACTTAGCTGAGTTTTACGGAATTAAAGTTAATGATGATAAGGGCTGCAGAATTATCAAGGATGGAATTTTACGACCTGCAACTAGTAAAGATATGGAATCTATTTTAGGGTTATCTTTAGATTATTTCTCTGACGAGATTTATGCAAATTGGATTTCTGAAAATGTAAAAACTAATTTTTCCGTTGAAAGGAAAAATTGGTTTATGGATAATACTCATCTTACGGATTTTAAGGAAATACCTGAAGAGCTAAAAGGAGCTGCTTAAGATGAATGCTATTTTAGAATTTAAAGGTTTTACTGTGGAGAAATTGTTATATCAAAGAAACGCATATTTTTGGAGGAGAGTAAACGTCTCTGAAGAAATTACTAATATTGATCTTAATCCGAGATTTAATTTTAAAGTATGTCTAAATCCAGATAATTATTTAGAAGCAAATATAGTTATAGGAGTAGTAATTGGAAATATTAGCAAAGAGGAAAACTCTCCTTTCGAAGTAAATGCAATAATCAATGGTTTTTTTAAACTTTTGGAGAAAACCGAAAAAGATATTGCAAAAAACTTCTTTGCGACTAATGCAATAGCAGTTTTGTTTCCGTATTTACGTTCCTTGGTAATTGATATTACTAGTAAGGGAGACCATCAACCACTAATATTACCAACTTTAAATATAATAGAGACAGTAAAGGAATATGAAAAAGAAAACGAGTTGTTTTTTGAAAATGTTTGGCTTAATGAGGAAATTGTTTAGTTAAATAAAGATAATAAATGTGCCCAAATACTGTTAAGGATTGATTAAAAGCTTGAAAGCAAATCAGTTAACCAAAGACTTATGTTAAAAAATTAAAGTTTTATTAGCTTTTGTAATTATGTTTTTATTAAAATTAAATAACGACCGCTGTTTTGCCGATGAGGCGAACGTTTAAAAGATAATTAGCGACAGTCGCTTAAATAGTTGAAAACAATAGAAATTAAATCAAATTAGTAAGTGTGCAATTCATGAAAATTTAATTTTATTTATAAAATGACGATAAACCTTGACAATTAGCTAAAACTATCCAAAACACGCTTCACAAAACTCGAAATTGAGTAGGCAATTATGTACGGTTTCTGAGTTCAAGGGCTAATCGTGCATCAAATACAGGTTTTACTTATTTTAGAGTTTGATACGGTGAACCGTATCATTAGTAATGGGTAATTTTTTGATATAGACATAGAAGAAGAATCCTCTGAGTCAGAGGATTCTTCTTCATTTTCAAATAGAAAGTATTATTTTCATCAGTCTATGCTATTTATCAAGTGATGAACAAAAAAAGGCTACAAGCTGATGTTGCAGAAGTAAAAAAGTATGCGATAGGAGAATTACTAGTTAACAATTTTAAATAAGAATCACCAACTTAGAAATTGAGTAGATGCGAAAAACCGTCTTACGGGTTCGAAGTGGACTCTTTTAAATAGTATCTAGATTATAAATTTAGATACTATTTTTTTTATAAATTTTTTTAAAAAGATAGTTGACAAATTTAAGAAACTAGAGTATTATATCAATATAAGATATATCATATATCGATATATCTAAAGCAAATATATTCATTTTAGATATATTTAACGTCTGGGAGGTGTACAAATGGCGAGAAAAAAATCATTTGCAGAAGCTCAGCTAACAGACTCGGCTTATTATATTTTGCTGGCTTTGATTGAACCGATGCATGGATATGGAATTATGCAGTATATTGAGGAGTTAACAAATAAGGAGGTACTCATAGGCCCTGCAACCTTATATACAACTTTAAAAAAAATGCAGAGTGCTGAATTAGTTGTATTAGGTGAAGATGATACCGATAGACGAAAAACGTATACTATTACGGAAAAAGGTAAGGAAGTTATTGTCAAAGAAATTGGTAGACGAATAAGAATGGCTGAACATGGAAAAAACGCACTAAGTAAGTTAAAAGGGGGAAACTAATATGGGAAAAGGTAAACAAAAAAAGTTTAAATTTTCTATGGGATTGGCTTTTAATGAAGATAAAGAAATGAAAATGTTAAGTAAAATGGCTAAGGCAGGTTGGATTTTTTCTTCTTGGTCAAAATTGGGATATAACTTTAAAAAGGGAGATCCACAAGATTTAATCTATTGTACGGACACTTACAATCTAAAGGAAGGTGAAAGTGAACAGTATTTTAACCTTTTTACGGATGCAGGCTGGACACATGTATGTTCAGTGGGAAGTTCTATTCACTTTTTTTCTGCACAGCCTAACACAAAATCTATATATACTGATAAAGTAACATTAGCTGAAAAATATGAAAATAGTAAAAAAGATGTACATAAGGCTGCAATAGTATTAAGTATAATATTAGTAACTTCTTTTTTGATAAATATCCTCTTGAATAGATTCTGGAATAATGAAGTTGTAGATTTTTTAGTTACATTAATCACAGGTTTATCTTTTGGATGTTTAGTAGCTATGATAATGACTAGTATTGCATTAAATTCGCGGATAAAGAATCTTTAGTGCTTTATTTGATCAATTAAAGTATACTAATAATTTGCCTACATAACTATAAAAAATCCCTGGTTAAGTTCTGAATCTTCCGATCAGACTAACCAGGGTTGTTTTGTTTAAAATGTAAAGCTAATATGTAATAAATCAGGTAATCCAATTCCAATAATTAAATTTTCATCTATTCTATAATCATAGCCAACCCCAACATAAGGCATTAAAAGGGTTACTGTACCATATTCAAAATAACCAGCGCCTCCATTACCTGGTAAACCCTTACCAAAGTAGTTTCTTTTTGTGTACCCTATACACCAATTAATTCCTGATATAGAGGTAGTGTATTTTTTTTCACCAAAATACTTAGTTTGAGCTGAACCAATAATAGGAGAAGTTACTCCAATTGAAAAAACAGCTTCATTTCTGAAATCGGTCATGGTGTTATTCATGTTAACGTTTACTGTGACACCATTAGTACTGTTATTTTCCTCTGCTAGAGCATAACCACTCATTAAAAAAATTAAAACTAAAACAAAAGCAGTGATTTTAAATTTGTTCATTATTTTCCTCCTAAATATCTTTTTAATAATATATTCTATTTTACATCATCACTCTCCTTTTATAAAATTAATTTAAATAAAAAAAATTCATAAGCTGATAGATCAATTAGAGAATGATAAATCGAATACGAAAGAAATACAAGAGGTTTTGATGAAGAATCACCTTGCATATGAAATAACATCAACTATAAAAAACAACAAAAGTATAGATATTTACATATACACAAATGGTGTGGTAGCCAATTTAAAGTTCGAAGGTAAAGAAACTAACTACGCTAAATATATAGATATAGCTAAAAAGATGATAAATTCCTTTAGAATTTCGAATATCAGTTATAAAGCTATTTCCGATATAATCGAAAAGGAATGGAATAAATATGTTTTAAACGACCTTGAATTTTATTATCCTAATGATAGTTTGATATATGACGAAATAGAGGAATGGGCAGAAAAAAGAATTGAAGCTTTCAATTATATCCTTGATAATCTAAAAACAAAATGGAATCATGGTCCGATTAAAATATATGTATTTAATGATCATGAACACGGGAGAAAATATGGGGTAATGGCAGGTATTGCTTCCGTATCTGTACGTAAAATTTTTACAACATACAAACAATCTCCTGGGCATGAATTAACTCATATTATTTCATGTAATATGAATAATTTAGAATTTATTAAGTCACTTTTGATCATTGAAGGGTTGGCAAGTTATTTAAATATGGATGAGAGAGATAAACATATGTTGGCAGCAGGGTATTTACGACGGAGCAAATTTGAAGTTAAGTTATTGGGGGAAAACTTTATAAAAACCAAACATGCCTATGACTATGGAGGATCATTTGTTAAATATTTGATTGGAGAGTATGGAATTGATTTTTTTAAAGATTTTTTTAGCCAGAATAAATTCAGCGAAAGGGAAAGCTTTAAATATTATTATGGGAAATCAGGAGAGGAATTGATCAATGAATGGAAGGAAGATCTAAAGGACTATAACCCAGAGTAGACTTCTACGAGTATATCACGGACTTCTGGAATTTGACCAGAAGTCTTTTTACGTGTGTATTTTATTCGTTAATGAAAATTGAATAGGCGGTATGTATGTACGTTTGTGTGCATACATAAGTAGCAAGGAAATCTGGAATTTCGTTAAAAGTGTGTTTAAGGTTTAAGAAGATATATTTAAATAATCGACGAATTGCCGTTATAATAAATTAAAAAAAGTATTTGAATGACCTGTTTAAAAGTGAAGAAAATGATTTAAAAAAGAAAAAACACCTCAAAAAGGTGTTATAGTAAGCCTAGAACGATGTTAGTTCTACTTCTTTCATAACTAAATCTACTAGTTGATCAACGCTGCAATGGGCTATAAATGTAGGTGCTTCAATAATCTTTTTATTTAAAGAAGAATTTATAACTATTTCATGAGCTTTTGCAGGTCCAATGTTTTGTCTTTTAGCTATTTTTTCTTTTACAGTATTTAATATAAAGTTTTTTTGATGGGTTTTTAGTATCATTTATAGCACCTCCTCTTTAATTAAAGTAAGCATTTCAATTGATCGTTTTGTTTTTAGTACAAGTTGATCATAATAAAAAAAGTTACAATTTTCTGGGATGATTTCTCTTTTGAAATCGTTAAAATTTTTCGAACCATTTTTAATTTCTTCAAGTAACTTAAACATAAAACCATCAGCTAAATGTCCGTAAATATAATCAAACTCTGCTAATTGGTCTGTGGTTTCAACTCTATTTTTGTATATTAATTTTGCCCATTCTTCATTAGGAAGGTCAAAGAAATTACCTTTTAGTTCTTTAATTATATCAAAATTAACCTTGTAAGTCAATAATAATGGTTTATGTCTAGAAGTAGATTTACCTTGAGCCCATTCAATTGCTTGATTTTTATTTGATGTTGTATAAAAACCTTGACCAAAATCTAAATCTTTTCTACTAACGTTGATTCTAATAGTTTTCAAACTTTTTTGGAATTCTGTAGTTGAACCATGATAGATTATTTTAGGAAAATTAGTTAACTTCTTTATTTTTGGTTTGTCAATCACTTTTGATTCCTCCCACAGACTAACGTATGCTTGTCACATTATATCATAATTTAAAACATTGTGGAAGGGTTTTCTTATTTATATTATATGTTACTAACTTAAAAATGTTGACTAGATAAACTATAAAGCATCGTTAGGGACAATTATTTAAAACTATTTGAGAAAAAGTTAACAAACCTAGAAATCGAATAGGCTGTTATGTATGGTTTGTGGGTTTAGTGTATGAGTACCAAGGATTTCTGGAATTTGACCAGAAGTCTTTTTGCTTGTTTATTTTATTCGTTAAAAATTTAACGATAAACATTAAAAAACTATTGACAAACATAAATTATAGAGTTATAATGTAATTGAGATAACGGAAGGGAGTGACCGTAATGAAAAAATTAAATCAGGTGAAATTAAAACGAATGGCTCATGTTTTACAATTTGTGATGCAAGTTAGTTTTTGGGTGTGTATAGTAGGGACAGTGGTCAGTGTCATTACAGCATTGATTATCTCTTTTATCCCTCAACAGAAGTTTATTGGGTGGGGTCAATTCAATTTAACAATTGATAATTTTATAACCTACGAAGTAAATACTCAAACTCTATCAAATGTATCTGCAAAGCCAATTTTGTTGACTATTCTACTGATGACGACAATTTTATTTTTTGGAATTGCTATTCTGCTTCGCCAACTTCGAGATTTATTAAAAACAGTGGCCCAAGATAATCCGTTTGCCGAAGAAAATGCGAAGAGGATAACTGTGATAGGAGTTATTTTTTTGGTTGGTTCAGTAGTTTATAAAGCTACTGCAGTCATAGTGGCTATGACAATTATCAATACATATAATCTATATAATGTTAATGTTAATTTTAAGCCAGATGGTTTTATGTTATTTACGGGTTTTATAGTGTTGATTCTCGCAGGAATATTTCAATATGGTAGTTTCCTTCAACAAGAGTATGATTCAACTATATAAGAGGGAGTGCATTTGAAATGGCTATTGTTATAAGATTGGATAGGGTATTGGTTGAGAAGAAGATGCAACTTAATGAACTTGCAGATCGTGTAGGAATATCGAATGTGAATTTATCGAACCTTAAAACTGGTAAAGTGAAAGCAATTCGTTTTTCCACGTTAAACGCTATATGTAGAGTGTTAGATTGTCAACCTGGTGAGATTTTGGAGTATGCGCCAGAAGAGGATTGATAAAATAAATTAAATTAATTGAATCGAGTGGTGTTTGTTAAAATATAACCAAAGAAGTGGTTTGTTTTTATCAGACACCATTTTTGCGTTTAGCAAATGGGGGTGAAATAAGTGGAAAATTTCAATTATGATCTAATTGTGATTGGGGCTGGTGGTGCAGGAATAACAGCATCATTAACTTCTATAGGGATGGGAAAAAAGGTAGCTTTGATCGAAAGAAATAAAATTGGTGGAGAATGCACATGGTCTGGATGTGTTTCAAGCAAAGCACTAATTAAAGCAGCACATGTTGTGAATGAAGTAAGGAATATAAGTAAATATGGCTTAGAAATTATGGGTGAATATAAGGTTGATACTGGCCCCTATAGATTTAGTCATATAGCTGAATATCAAGGTGTTAGGGGAGAGAGCAGGAGAGTTAATTCATGAATTGCAAGTTATGAAAACATTAAAAATACCACTTCGAAAAGCAGTGCAGATCATTCATGCTTACCCAATCTATTCAGATATTATCAGACAAACCGGGAAAAGAGCTTATATAGATAATATAGAGAAGAACAAGATGATAAAACTGATGCGGAGAGTTATATTAAAATGATGTCGTCTGGGAGTGTTGCTCTGGTGATGCAGAAGACAAGACTTTGTTTAAATCGTTAAGGCAGGTCTTAACAAGTCATAAGGAACGGGTTGAGAATTTTGATCGTCAAGTTCAAATTCTATCTGAGCTTTACGTAAAGATGTTTTTTCCAGGGCAATATCCTAGGAAACCCAATAGTATTTACGGAGGGCAACCACTTGCTATATCTATAGAACCTACCATAACATTGAATGTGTATCCAGATCATCCACATTTAAATAGCCACGGTGAACCTATAATGTGTATTTTTACTATTTAAACCACATTAATTTTCCTTAAGACAATATTGCAAACAATTAAATTGGCTGATATAATTAGTCGTAATAAAAGGGTGTTGTTTCAATAAGTATTGAATTAACAAACTGATCTAAGAAGGTTTAGTATTAAGGGTAACGAGGTACGGTATAATTAAAATATTTAAGAAGACGGTTATTAATTTGTGTATGCTAGAGACTTAGCGGAAGTTCTTGATTATTCGAAATGGGCAAATTTAATTGAAGTAATAAGCAAAGCTAAGGATGTGAAGAAAAAAATGAAAGCTACTCTGAAAGATGATATCTTTAAAGCAGTAGAAAAACAAATAAACGAATGTTGTAAGTTGTTAGATAAATATAAAAATGATACCGGATTAGAGAGCTTTGAGGAAATTAATTATAAATTGAAATTTATAATTTCTCCAAGGATTAATGATTTAAGTCTTGCAGAAATTAATGCAGTTGAAAGGTGTTTAATTGAAATCAAAAATGGATTAACTAGACAGAAATATGCTGATTTCGTTCGGTGCGCCACTTGGTTAATTTCTAAACTTGATTTTCAAATAAAGGCTAAGGTGCAAGATGGTGAAAGAAGAGTTAACAAGAAAAAGTATTTAGTTCAACAGAAGGTTGGGCACAGATAATTTGTTAGTAAAAGAGCAACTTTATGTTGTTCTTTTACACGTTTATACATAAAAAGTAAACTTGTAATAACATCGGGCGGTGGATATATAAAAAATGCTTGATTAAAAAGTTATGGGAAAAAGAATTGCTCATAGAAGAGATAGGAAAACCTCAGATATTACTCTGAGGTTTCTAGCTTTGAGGGTTCTTCTTCTATTCATTTGAATTCACAATTTTACTATATGAATTAACAGTGAGTACATAATACACCAGATAAATCAATGTATAAGATCCAATTGTACTAGCAACAGGAATAATTAGATTTGAATTCATTATTTTCGATAAAGCAGTTAAAGCTACTGAACTGTGTAAAATGCCAAGGAGTAATGGCAGAGCAAAAACAAATAGAATTTGTCTGGCGATAGAAGTTCTTATTTCTTTATTATTAACACCTATATTTTTTAAAATTTTATACCTTTCTTTTTCAGTGTTTGCTTCTGTTAACTGTTTGAAGTATATGATACTACCTGTAGCAACCAAAAATACAAGACCGAGGAAGGATCCAATAAATATAAATAATCCTCTCATATCATAAGCATTTCTATAGTTAGTGTAATACGGTATTAGTTCAGCATCTTCTGGTACAACTTTTTCTAACTCTTCTGTCGAAGATTCACTATTCTTTTGATTCGCTATACTGTATCCTTTAACACTTCGAATG
This sequence comes from Halanaerobiales bacterium, assembly GCA_030627905.1. Taxonomy (GTDB): domain Bacteria; phylum Bacillota; class Halanaerobiia; order DY22613; family DY22613; genus JAGMES01. The sequence goes on along the minus strand of DAOVRZ010000072.1, from coordinate 19,402 downwards.
GTACCGTATTGGTATAAGCGTTTAAATACATCATCCTGAACGACTAGTATATAGTCAGGGAGAAAACTATTGGTAAATCTAAATACTTTATGATCTACAACTTGAAAAGATTCTTGTCCATTATTATAAATGACCTCTGCCGTCATCTTTGTATAGTCTTCATTTAATATAGAAGTAATAAGTTGATCGATTACGATTACTTCATTGGGATTATTCAGAACAATTTCTTCCTTGATTTTGAGCATATTGAGAATTTCATTTATCTTACTTTCCCCGATTATATAGTACCTATTTTTAGAATCAGAAGAAGGAGAATTAGGATTAACGAACTTTCCCTGAAACCTTAATAAATCGTATTCTATTGAGTGTAATAATTTATTTTTTGGATATTTTGCAATTATCTCTTTTACTTTTTTATCTATATTTTTTGTTAAATCATATGATAAACTGTAAGTTGTTCCGATTGCAGTTAAGGTAGTTGCACTCAAAATTGCAATTAAAGCTAGGGTTCTAGCATGACCTTTGATCCGATATAATAGCTGAGATGTTCCAATCATGTTAATTCCTTTATAATATCTCTTCTTATTTTTCTTGGCTAATTTTATAATAAATATGGTTGAAGCATGAAAGAAACCAAAAGATCCAATAATAGATAGGAGTATAGTCGATAAAGTATATATAAGGATATCTATCTTAAACACAAGGGTTAAAGCAATATAATAAGCCAACCCAATGAGTAAAATAGAGATGATCGCTATGCTTGCTGAAGTTTTTGGTTCTTTATCACTGACTTTTCCTGCTTTAAAGAGTTCTATTAGTTTAAATCGGTAAATTAGAGTGTATCCATGAATTGATGTGATTAAGAACAATATTGCAAATACAATAATGGTGTGAACAATCGCTTTAGGGATGATAACAAATTTGATATATACTGAATATCCCATAAGCTTAACCAGAATCATTATAAATAATTTTGAAAGAATGCTTCCTGCTAATACTCCTGCTGCAAGAGCTAATATTCCCATGATTATATTTTCATAAAATAATAATCTTCCAATCTGTTGTTTTTTAATTCCAAACATTGAATAGAGAGCAACTTCTTTTTTTCTCTTTCTGGTGAAGAAAGAATTCGAATACCATATAAATATTGCAGAGAAAGTAGCAACAATTATAGAAGTCACTAAAAATATTGGCCCTATAAAAGAAGTAAACTTTGATAGGCTTAAAACCTGTTGATTATATTGTAGAGAAGTAAAAGTATAAAATATCATTATGCTAAATACCATAGACATAAAATAAATAAAGTAAGTGGAGAAGTTTCTTTTTATATTTTTAAACGCTATATTGAATAATACCATTGTTTCACCTCCGAAAATTGGACGAATTAAAAACTGTATCATTGAGAACCATATATTGTGGTTCTATTCATTTGAATTCACAATTTTACTATATGAACTTACTGTTAGTACATAGTATATCAGATAAATTAAAGTGTAGGCTCCAATCGTGTAAGTAACAGGTACAATCAGGTTTGCATTTATCATCTTTGATAAAGCGATTAATCCTACTATGCTATGTATAATCCCTAGTATCAGTGGCAAAGCAAAAACAAAGAGGATTTGTCTAGCGATAGAACTTCCTATTTCTTTTTTGCTGACACCGATATTTGTTAGGATTTTATATCTTGCTTTTTCAGCATTTGCTTCAGTTAATTGTTTAAAGTAGATGATACTACCTGTAGCAACCAAGAAAACTAAACCAAGAAAAGAGCCAATAAATAAGCTAATCCCTTTTGATTCGAAAGTTGTTCGATAAGAAGTATAGTACGACTTTAAATCAGCATCTTTTGGCACAATTTGTTCTATTTCTTTGGTTAACTGTTCACTTTTCTTTTTGTTTGAAATCTCATATACATTAAATCTTCTCACTTCAGCATCTTTTAATAATCGTTTATATATATCATCATGAACTACCATTGTTAAACCAGGAAGGTAGTGGTTCAAAAAATTGTATTTTTTGAGGTCAGTAACTTTAAAAAATTCTTTTTTGTTATTGTAATTTATTTTAGCAGTCATACCTACATAACTTTTTTCAAACCTTTCTCTAAAATATTGATTGAATATGACTACTTCGTTCGAATGGTTAATTTTAATTAAATTTTCAATTCCCAAATGGTTAAGTACTTCGTTTATTTTATTTTGAGATATTAAATAAAATCGGTTTCCCGGAACATAGGGGGCTGTTTCAGTATCGATTAATGCTCCTTGAAAGTGTAAAAGATCAATTTCTACTGATTTTATAATCTCATGAGTAGGATATTTTTTTATTACGTTTTCTACTTTTTGATTTAGACTTTTGTCAGAGCTGATATATTCATAGGAGTAAAGATGTTGATTATCGACATTTTTAGCCAAATCATATGCTAAACTAAAAGTTACTCCCATTGCAGTTAATGTTGTTGCACTTAATATAGAAATCAACGCTAGAGTTCTGGCATGCCCTTTTATTCTATATAAAAGTTGAGAGGTACCAATCATGTTGACACCTTTGTAGTATCTTTTTTTATTTTTTTTAGCTAATTTTATTAAAAATAATGTTGAGGCACTAAAGAATCCAAAGGAGCCGATAATAACCAGAGAAACAGTAGATAAAGCATAGAGTATAAAGTTTGGAATAAACTTAAAATTTAATGCGATATAATAAGCAGTTCCAATGAGAATAATGGAGCCTATGGCTATAATAATGGAAGTCTTAGGTTCTTTATCGCCAGCCTTTTCTGCTTTAAAGAGTTCTATTGGCTTAAAGCGGTAAATTAGAGTAAATCCATGGATGGATGTGAGTAGGAATAATACTGCAAAGATAATGACTGTATTCAAAATCGCTTCTGGAATAATAAAATATTGGACATAGGTTGTATAATCCATAAGTCTAAATAAGATCATTACAAATAGTTTTGACAGCAAACTTCCAGCTAATATCCCTGTAGTGAGGGCCAGTATTCCCATGAGAATATTCTCATAAAATAGCATTCTTCCAATTTGTCTTCTTTTTATCCCAAACATAGAGTAAAGAGCAATTTCCTTTTTTCTCTTTCTAGTAAAGAAAGAATTTGAGTACCAGATAAATATTCCAGAGAATATCGCAATAACAATAGATGAGCCAGCGAATATGCTACTCATTTTTGCAGAAGTTTTAGATATACCTAAAACTTGTTGATTATATTTTTAAAAGCAATACTAAATAAGGTCATTGTTATCACCCCCAAGAGTTGCTAACACATCCATGATTTTTTGGAAGAATTCTTTGCGTGATCCTCCTTTAACAAGCTCAGTGAATAAATCTCCATCTTTTATAAATAATATTCGTTTACAATAACTTGCTGCGAAAGCGTCGTGAGTTACCATCATGATAGTCGCATTATGATTTTCATTTAAATCACATAAACAATGTAAAAGTTCTCTTGAAGATTTTGAATCTAAATTACCGGTAGGCTCATCAGCTAACACTAAGTTAGGTTTGTTGATGACAGCTCTTGCTGCAGCTGCTCTCTGTTTTTGACCACCTGAAATTTTATAAGGGTACTTATCCAAAATTTCAGTTATTCCTAGAGTGTTAGCAATTTCAGCTGCTCTTTTTTCAATCTCTTTATGATTGACCTTTGAGAGGGCTAATGGAAGTATGATATTTTCTTTTATCGTCAAAGTATCAAGAAGATTATAATCTTGAAATATAAATCCTAGTTTATTTCTTCTAAAAGTAGATAGTTTATGTTCCTTCATTTTGGCTATATCGTCTCCATCTACAGTGATAGTTCCAGTTGTAGGTTTGTCGATGGTTGATATAATATTTAAAAGAGTAGTCTTTCCAGCCCCTGAAGGACCCATTATCCCAATAAATTCTCCTTCTTTGATTTCCATATTAATATCGTGAAGGGCAGTAAAAGTATTTCCTTTTGATCCATATATTTTCTTTACATTTTTAGCGACTAAAACATTTTTCATTGAAGATTCCTCCCTGTGATTTTAAGTTTTATCTTTTGAGTTAAGACCCCCACTTCTATAAGTGGTGGGAATTGTTTTTAATCTTCAGTGGGGGTAGAATCCCCTACTGAAGCCCCGATGTTCAGCTTTAGCTGGACGAGTTCACTTATAGTTCCTAATCTTATTTTAAAGTAATTTTAGAGTTTATACAATTTTTTTACCTTACAGATTCCTATTGAAAACTTACATTTTTGTCACATGAAATAATTTAAGGTTACAACTTTCGCAGTTTGGTGTAATGCCGCGTTTTAAAACAGAGTCATAATCAGTAGAATTTGAACATAAATTAATTAATATAATATTTTACTGATGGAAGGATTGAAAAATTATGTACAAGCTGATCATTATGCTTCTTCTTTTGATAGTTTTAATAAGTCCAGCGATAGAAAGTGGAACTATATCAGATTTAAATCTAGTATATTCTGGAGAGGTAAAGTTGGGATTAACATGTGAAAAAGGTGTTACAAATTTTCTTCCAAGTTATCTTTTGTATTTACAGGGTGAACCTTATCCTGGATTTTACTTAATGACTTATGCTAGATCAGGAGGAGATTTGATTGATCAGATATTTATAGATTATACCAAAAATAATCTTGAGATTCAGCTGGGAGACAATTTATTCCATAATATTGGTGGAAAATTTTTATCATTTGATCAGAATCAAAGAGGAGGTTTAATTAGTTATTCGTGTTTTAACCAGAGTTTAAAAGTAGAGGCTATGGGGGCTTTGGTGAAAGGATTAAATCAAATAGAGGAGCTAGAGGGTCAAGGAAATGCTGGTCCTTATTTTTTGCATAATGGTCCTATTATTCCTGGAAGTGAGATTTTGAAAAAGAATGGTATTATATTAACTGAAGATGATTATGAGATCAACTATCAAACTCGTATGATAAACTTTTTAGAACCTGTTGAAAAAGATGAAATGATTGAAATCAGTTATACTTATCAACCTGGAGGGGGTAATTATGAGAGGGTTTTGAGTGGACTAACCTTATCTGGAGATTGGTGTGGTTTTAATGGAAATGTGAATTGGATTAAAGTAGAAGATTATCCCAGAGAAGGAGGTTTTATTTTTTTACCACCTAGATTATTAGAGATAGGTGTTTTCAAAGGAGATTGGCAAAAATTTAAATGGCTGAAATTAGAAAATGAGTTAGCCTGGTCAGAGGTTTCAGGAGACTTAAAATATAGTGATTGGGCATATGATGGAGTCTTTAGATTAGGAGAAAGTCAATCTTATCTAGAGGGTAGATATACTTACTGTGGATCTGAGTTTAGGAGTTCGCTTGATCAGGTAGAATCAACTCCCTTAGTAGAATATTTTTTGGAAGGACGATGGCAGGTTAACCCATACTTTTATTTTATAAGTATGGCTGAGTATAATCATGATAATCCTGAGATGAATCCAGAGTTGATTACCACCTATGAGAGTTACAGATTTATTAAGGGATATTGGCAGTGTACTCCGACTTCATATATTCAACTTGTCTTTCAAGAAAAGGATACAGGAGATGATTTGATTTATTTACCTTTGGGCCAGACAAATAATATAGTTTCACTTTTCTATCATTATCAAGGGCCATGGTCATTAAATCTAGGAATTGATGGGGGAGATAAGATATGGAAAAGTCAGAGTTCTTCTGTATTGAATTATCAATATATGAAGCTAAACTCAATGGTCAAATGGAAAAATAGCAAGTGGGACAGTTTAATAGAATATAATTCTGAATATATTCACCTTATTGAAGATCAAGCTGATCAGATAAATCATTTTCTCAAATATATGTTAAAGTACAAAATATATAGTGGAGAGATTTCCATAGCGGGTGAAGAAGATATAGAAACAGAATATCTTCGCCATTTTCAAGAGGTTAGTTTTAAAAAACGGTTAATGAATAATTTGCATACACAGATTAAGTATCAAAGAGAGATGGAAGTTTATTCAAAAGCAAATAATGTGCCAAAGGAAAAGCTTATTTTTCAGATATTTTATCATGGGTCAGTCCGAATTGAAGCGCGTTGGAATCAAAATAATCAATCCACATCAGGGCGGATAGCTGTTAGTGGCAAAAAGAAGGAAGTCCAATTTAACTGGTTAGAGAATGAAAAGATAAAGCAATATAGCAGCAAGGTAAAACTGAACCTTTTTTCAAAATTGAATTTACAATCAATGTTGACTTATGAGATTACAAAAAGTGAAAACCAATCCAATTTAGGATTGGTTGTGAATGGTGTTTATAAAATGAATGAAAATATAAAGTTTAATTTTTTTGGTGAGATTCCTCTGAATGGGGATATCGAAAATACGAAAGAATGTAATGGAAAAATTGAAATAATAATTTCTCTATGATGTCATAAAATTAAAAGCTTGTTCATACACTTTGAGAGTGTGAAATCAAATTTTGAAAGGGGTTGTATTCTCGCTATGAGAAAAAGCTTAATCATGGTAATGGTTCTGATGCTTATTGTGAGTGTTGGAGCTGTAGGAATTGCGGCAACAAAAAGTGTTAAAGTTATGGTAGAAGTGGTAGATCTAACAGACGCTATTATGAAGGAAATTAAAGGTGTAGCTGTGAGTGTGAATTTTACTTTTCCAGAAATCAATTCGATTGCATTAACCATTGAAGAAAAGAATATACCTCAACTTCAGGCAGTCTCTGGAGTTCTTGGAGTATATCGTGATGAAGTTGTAAGTGTAGAAGAAGGAGAAAAAACTTGGGATTTAGATATTATTGATGTGGAGGTTGTGCACAACAATACATATACTGATGTTGATGGAACTGGAGTATATGTAGCTGTTTTAGATACTGGGCTTCTTCCTAACTGGAGGGATTATTTTCCAGAAGAGAAAGTTGCAACTGAATATGGAGTAGGCTTCTTAAATCCTCAAGGAAATCCTAATCCAGGTGCATGGACAGGGACTCATGCTCATGGAACTCATGTAAGTAGTACAGTTATCGGTTATTATCTTTATGATTTGCCGATTGATGGAGTGGCTCCAGGTGCAAAAATTATTCCAGTAAAAGTATTAAATAATAATGGTACTGGTTATGATTCTGGGGTTACTGCTGGAATCATATATGTTGCGAATCTTCGCGCTAGTGGTAAAATCATTGAACCAATTGTAATTAATATGAGTCTTGGAAGTAGCGAACCAAGTGGCCCTGAGTTAAAAGCTATACAATATGCAATTGAGCAAGGTGTTATTGTAGTAACTTCTGCTGGAAATGAAGGAGAAGCAGGTATGGGATATCCTGGTGGCTATGATGAGGTTATCTCAGTAGGAGCAGTTGGTTGGACAGAAATGTGGCTAAATGGATGGAGAGCTGATGTGCCTGAAGGTGATATTAGAGATCAGGTATATGTAGCAGATTTCAGTAGTCGTGAATTACCAGGTCAATATTTGGATGTTTTGGCTCCTGGGGACTGGATTGTTGGTCCATATACAATTAACGGAGCAGCACATCCGCCACAATGGGCTGAGCAGGATCAAATGGGTCAATATTATTATTTAAGTGGCACAAGTATGGCCTCTCCTCATGTAGCTGGAGTAGCAGCATTGATGTTAGAAAAGAATCCATATTTAACTCAAATAGATATTGAAGACATCTTAAAGGAAACAGCTTTATATATTGCTCCAAATAGTGGAATATTTGTACCAGACCCATGGGGTGGAGATACTTACTTCTGGGGAAGTGATGCAACAGGTTCTGGTTTAATTCAGGTTGATGAAGCTGTAGAAGCAGCTGTTGGTTATTAATTGCAAATTATAATAAATAATTAGTTTAAAGCCATAGTGAGGTGAAACCACTATGGCTTATTTTGTTTATAGGTTTAGAATTGGTTAAGGTGAAGTTTATCATTTCTATTTACAGTATTAGGGTATTTAAAATATTTTATCAAATATGTATAGTAAAGAGCTTGAAGTAGAACATGTCGGAATAGTTCTTGATTTTCATGTATTTTAAAAGCAAAAAACCTATGTTTTATAACATAGGTTTTTTGCTTTTAAAATTTTGTAACATAAATTTTTGCTTTTAAAATACGTGTTTTGTAACATGTCCTTATGGCGGTCGATAGTTCGACCCCCTCTGTCACTCCTTTTAAGGATTAATCCTTATTATATAGTATGCTTAAATAATAAATAATATTCACTCAGGTAAATTTTATTTATTTGGTACCTTTGGTTGTGGGTCATCTATGTCATCTATCCATATTCTTGTTTGTTTTGTAATGGGAATTTTTTGAAAACCCCAGTTCCTAAAATCCTTTGAATCTGTAGCAGTGTATATTTTATTCTTTAAAGCTGTAAAAATTTTGTTTTTAGTACCATAGTTAATACTGGTTGGATTTGCCTCAAATTTGCCTCTACGAACTCTACTTAAGGGATTGCAGATAACATCGGCAATTTGCAGACCATATTTATATTTAGGGTCATTTTTTTCAGCCATTATGAATCCTTTTATCTTACCTTTAAGTGTTTGGTCGATATTTAAAAGGTTTGTTCCATTATTAAAAATATCGAAAAAAGTTTTTTGAACGATTAAATTTTGATTATCATCTCTACCCTCTACTACGATTCTTGCTGATTTTGCATTATTTTTATATATAAAAGAGTAATAATTTTGTAATATATGAGTGAAAGCAATAGCGTAAGGATCTTTGGATGGTTTATAATAGTGTAGAAGTTTTTCTTTGTCAATTGTGATAGATATTATTGTGAAATCCAGGCTAGTTAAAAAATTAGGTAAGTTATCATAAAATTTTTGTCGTTGATCATCAGATAATGAGGAAAAGTGATCCTTTTTTCTATGTATAGCCTCAAGATGAAGTAATATTTCTGAATTTTCAAAACATTGCGTTTTAAAATCGTCTAGCTTATCTTTTAGTGGGCAGGATGGTTCATTATTAGCTACTACTGCATACTTTAACTCAAAAATAACCCCACATAAAGTAAATGGCTGGTTATTAGTAACAACAGAACTTCCAGTTTCATCTATAAACATAATATACTTTTTATTTTTGCCCATATAAATTCATCCTTCCCTAATAACAAAAATTTATGTAGTTATTATATCATAATCTGTTTAAACTGTTAAGTAAAAAAAGTTAAAATTATCAATAAATTTTTATAAAATCACTGAACCCAACCTTCCATCAACAGTAAATATAAAGAAAAAAGTTAAAACATAGGAAATAATAAAGGAAATCTGGAAACGAGGACGAATAACTAAATATATAAGGTTTGTTTTGAGAATAAAAGAATATAAAGTATTACCTAAAGAAAAGCCTTGAAATTCTGTAGAATTTACGTTAAAATAAAAACGAACATTTCTTTAATAATATTACTAAATGTTCACTTATATAAATCTAGCAATATGGGCTAGATGTTTCTACCAAACTACCGTAAATAGTTAGTCTATAAGTGTTCGATAGAAAAAAGAAAGACTATTATAGTAAGGAGTGATTAGTTTGCGGTATGATGTGATAATTGTAGGAGCTGGCCCGGCAGGAATTTTTACGGCATTAGAGTTGATTAGGCAAAAATCTGATAAAAACATTCTAGTAATTGAAAAAGGAAGAGCTATAGATAAAAGACATTGCCCCAAAGAAGAGACAAAAGAATGTGTTCATTGTAAACCATATTGCCATATTACAACAGGTTTTTCTGGAGCAGGTGCTTTTTCAGATGGTAAATTATCTTTAAGCTATGAAGTAGGGGGAGATTTACCAAAATTAATTGGGAGTGATAAGGCGCAAGAGTATATTAATTATACTGATAAGATTTATCTTGAGTTTGGTGTAGATTTAAAAGTAGAGGGATTAGAAAATAGTGAAGCAAAGAAAGAAATCAGAAGAAAAGCAATAGAAGCAGGTCTTAAATTGGTTGATTGTCCGATTAGACATTTAGGAACAGAAAAAGCTCAGGAGATATATTTAAAAGTTCAAAATTACCTTATAGATTCTGGAATAAAGATTAGATTTAATACTGTGGTTCAAGATCTAGTTATAGAAGAAGGAGTAGCAAAGGGAGTAAAAATAGCTGATTCCAAATCCAAAAGCAATGAAGAAATATTATTTGGTGATAAAATAATTGTGGCTGCAGGTAGAAAAGGAGCAGACTGGCTTAAAGAAATGTGTTTAGTGCATGACATCAATCATTGTGCTGGTACTGTAGATATTGGTGTACGTGTTGAAGTTAGAAATGAAATTATGGAAAAGGTTAATAATGTACTTTATGAATCAAAACTTATAGGATATCCAGCTCCTTTTAGAAATAAAGTAAGGACTTTTTGCCAAAATCCTGGTGGTTTTGTTAGTCAGGAGAATTATGATAATGATTTAGCCATAGTTAATGGACATTCTTATAAAGATAAAAAATCAGAGAACACTAATTTGGCTATTTTAAGCTCTCATAATTTTTCAGAACCATTTAATCAACCTATCCAATATGGAAAGAAAGTAACCGAACTTGTTAATATGCTAGGGAACGGTAAAATCCTTGTACAAAGATATGGTGATATTTTAAACGGTAAAAGAACCTGGCAAGATGAATTAGATCAGTCTAATGTAAAACCTACATTACCTGATGCAATAGCTGGAGATATAACATCTGCTATTCCCTATAGACCTATGATGAATATTTTAAACTTTATTGAAGCTATGAATACTGTTGTACCGGGTTTTGCTAGTAGAGAAACCTTGTTATACGGTCCAGAGATAAAGTTTTATAGTAATAAAATAAATGTAAATGAGAATTTTGATACTAATATTAAAGGGCTATATTGTTTAGGTGATTCTAGTGGTTGGACAAGAGGTTTGATGATGGCATCTGTTATGGGAGTATTGATGGGGCAAAAAATTGAAGAAAAGTAGTAATTTAATAAATAAAAATTTTGATAAAAAGAGAGACAAATTCATCTTGTCTCTCTTTTCTAATGTTCCTAAACTTCTTCCCGCACAATTAAAGCTTCACGATCTGGCCCAACGGAAATATATTTAATAGGAACTCCACAAAGTTTTTCAATTCTCTAAATCCGCTTAATACATCTAAACAACTAACAGTCATAACTGTTGCGCCTTGGAGTTTACAACCATATCTAGTAGCAACAGCATCAAAATGACCAATTCTACGTGGTCGTCCAGTTTTTGCGCCAAATTCTTTTCCTTTTGTTCTGATTTCATCTGCAAGTGGGGTCATAATTTCAGAAACAAAAGCTCCTTTACCAACACAGGTTGAATATGCTTTGGTTATGCCAATAACTTTTCCTATAGATTGAGGCATTACAGGAATTGATGCACAGGCATAACCTGCTAAAGTGGAAGAGGAAGTTGTATACGGATAAATACCATGGGTAATATCTCTTAATGCTCCTAGTTGAGCTTCTACTAAGATGTTTTTATTTTTTTCTTGCATCGTAGTTATTATCGGTTGAATAGTTGCAATATAAGGTTTGATTTTTTTTCCAAAATGCATTAACCATTCATATGTTTTATTAAAATCAATGGGTTCTTCACCATAGATACCTTGAATACGCAGATTATTATACTCAATTAAACTAGCAAGATGTTCTTTCAAATAATCTGGGTAAAGTAGTTCTCCAACCTGAATACCCTTCTTTAAATATTTATCGCCATATACTGGTGCAATTCCACTCATCGTTGAACCATATTTTTTTTCTTTTAATCTTTCATCTTCTAATCTGTCTAAAAGAGGATGGAACGGTAGGATTAAAATTGCTCTATCTGAGATAAGGATAGCTTATATCTAGAAAAAGTATATTTAATATGTGGACTGATAGTTGTACAATAGAATTGACCTATTTAGTCAATAAATTTGATGGTTTAAGGTTAATATATATAATCCAAGCATCCAGAAGGAGTGAGGTTATGTACTCAAAGTTTGCTGAGAATGGTTATAATAAAGCTTCAACTAATAAAATTGATATAGGTGAAAAGGATATTTTGAAACGTCTAAGGGATGTTACTATAGTCAAATTCGAAATAATGACTAAATATCCTCACTTGTTTAATTTTTTTAATTCTATTTACCTAGATGATTCTAAAGAAATAGCAAAAGATATCCTCAATAAAAGCGAAGAGAAGAGAAGAGAAGAGATCTGGTGCTTTTACAAAGTTTTTTGAAGGGGTTGATTATTCTTACTTTAAAGATGGTGCTGATATTCAAAGAATATTAAGTATTATTAAGTGGACATTAGAAAAAATTGGTGAGGAGTATCTAAAAAAACTAAAACATTCTGATATAAAAGAAATTGATTTTGATGAAGTTTTAAAAGAAGTTGAAAATTATATTTGCATTTTTAGAGATTGTTTTTATAAGTAGAGGGAGAAGAAGAGGGTCTATTTTGGAAACTCTTCTTTTTATGTGAGGGGGGTTTATATGTCGGTTAACCTTGAATGGTACAAAGTATTTTATCATGCAGCTAAGATGAGGAGTTTTTCAAAAGCTGCTGAAGAACTATTTATCTCACAACCTGCAGTTAGTCAAGTTATTAAGCAATTGGAAGAAGAGTTGGATTGTCAATTATTTTTGAGAATCCCCAGAGGTGTTAAATTGACCAGAGAGGGAGAGTTATTATTTAAGTATGTAGAGCAAGCATATAATCTAATTAGGACGGCTGAGAAGAAAATTTGTGATATTAATAACCTAGTAAGTGGTGAAATAAAAATAGGGGCCAGCGATACTCTTAGTAAGTATTATTTACTCCCATATCTCGAAGAATTTCATCAAAGTTATCCAGAAGTAAAGATACAGGTTACGAATCGTACAACTCCAGAAACAATCAAACTCTTAAGAACTGGTAATGTAGATTTAGGAATTGTGAATCTTCCTTTAGAGGATGATCATTTAATTATCAAAAAAGGTATAACAATTCAGGATTGTTTTGTTGCTGACAAAAAATATAAAAAGTTAGCAGAATCAGAAATATTAATTCGTGATCTAATCAATTACCCAATTCTATTATTGGAACAGGGTACAAATACCAGAAAATTTATCGATACATATGCTGCAAAGCATGGACTGATCCTTACTCCAGAGATCGAACTGGGGAGTATTGATGTTTTAGTTCAGTTTGCAAAAATAGGTTTAGGTATCTCCTATGTAGTTAAAAATTTTGTAAAAGAAGAATTAGAAAGCAATCATTTATATGAAATTAAGCTAAAAGAGCAAATTCCTGAACGTTCAATAGGAATTATAACTTATAAGGATATACCATTATCAAAAGCGGCAGAAAAATTTATTAGTCTTTTTGAATTAGAAAATTAAAAATAATGATATAAATGATTCGCCCACAAAAAGTATTTTAGTTGCACTCACATACCATGTATAGTATCGAAACCGCCTAATTCGGTACTATATATGGTATGTGAGCTCTTGTGGGACTACTTTTTGTGGGCGAATCATTATATGGGTTAATCTCGATTACTTGAATACCTTCTAGACTTGCTTTATGCTTGACAAACTCTTTAAGTTGATAGTAAGCCCAAGAAATTTTCTCATAGTTTGAAAGTTTGGCTTTATCAACAGTTACATTCTTTCTGATATGTTTCAAGTCTTCTAAGATAATTAGGGATTTATGTATCTTAGCAACTTCAATGATATAAAAAGATTTATCAATAACTAACCTGACTGGTACGTTACTTTGAAACTGTGAAATAGCATTTACTTTGACGATTTCAATAGCCTTTCGGTTACATTCTATAGCAACCTGAGAAGGCAGATCAAAGTTAATTCTCAACACCCTGTACACTTGTTTGTGGCTTTTGGTATAGGGTATGTCTACAAGTCAAGCGCTTCAATCTGTCACACGTATAGCTGCTGAAATCTTAGATATAGATAAAATAACTGGAACATTAGAAGTTGGAAAGATGGCTGATGTTATTATTGTTCAAGATGATCCACTTAAAGATATTACTGTATTGCAAGAGAAACCACACTTAGTTATTAAAAAAGGAAAAATTATCGCTAATTAATAAAAAGAGACATAAGTTTTTCTTGTGACTACTGAAAAAAGGCTATATTTTTAATAAGATATAGCCTTTTTTACATTCATAAAATTAATATTTTCGAAATTAGTAGCTTAAAGGCGTAGCCCTCTTCTCACTCCGCCCAGGGATTTGATTGATTTTTTTTTTTTTGAAAGTACTTGAAAATTGTGATTAGAGGGTATATAATTGTTCAGTAAAGAACGTTTTCTACAGAACATTATTATTTCACGGAACGAAACTTTTGGCAAAAGATGTAAGGAGGTGAGATAGTTAATGAGTCAAAAATTAAAGAAATCAGAAATTAATTTTTTGGTTGGAATAGCTTCTGCTCTAGGGTTAAGGCAGTTTTCACTGATTCTTGCAATGCCATTACTAGCTGTTTACGGAAATACTCTTCAAGGAAGTGGTGCTATTATGGCAGTAGCATATTCCTGGATAGGTGATGTTATATCCGAAACAAAACGAAATGAGGCAATGAGCATTGTGGGGATTGCTTTTGGTTTAGCTGGAACAGTTGGATTTATCGGAGCTACACTTTTAAATAAGGTATTTTCAGTTTCTCAGATATTTTTGTTTTGTGCTATATTTACGATTTTTTGTTTATTATTCTTTAGTAAGTGTTTTCATTATAGTTCCACAACTAGTAGATAAAACTATTGGTATTAGTGAAATGTGGAAATTTTTTATACCAGGAACATTATTAGGAATAATTGCGATGAGAATTTCTGCAAAATTTGCTGACAAAGGATATGAAAAAAGCATAATAAATGTTGCATTCTTTGTTATCATTACTTCAATAAGTTGCCTTTTTGTAGAAAGTATATACTTTATAGCAGTTGGTTTGATATTATATTTTATAGGTTATATGTGTTTAGTATCATTATTTCCTGCAACTGTAACGAAACTTGCACCAAAAAATGCTATGGGTGCTGTAACAGGTATTTTTTGGGGTGTAAGTAAAAATATAGCCGTTGGTGTACTATTAACTCTTTGCGTTATCACAATGTTTATAGTGACTACTGTTCAAAGATATTCCCTTGAAATTAATGCCCTTGAATTTAATGAGGAATAATATGTTTATTTTAATATATGATGAAATCACGCAAAAAGGAGTTATTGAGATGTTATCAGATAACAATCGGATAAATCGTGAAAAGAAAACTATAGAAAATATGATTAAACTTTATTGTAAAAAAAATCATAAATCGAATAAGTATTTATGTAAAGAATATGCTGAACTATTAAATTATTCAAATAAGCGTCTTGATAGTTGTAGGTTTGGAGAGAATAAGCCTACTTGTGGAAAATGTAAGATACATTGTTATAAAAAGGAGATGCGAGATAGGATGAAAAGTGTTATGAGGTATGCGGGCCCAAAAATGTTAATTAGCCATCCGATAGTTGCAATACAACATTATATTGATGGGTTTAGAAAATGAGGATATCTTAGTAATTCTTTAAATTAGCAGTTCAATAACCAGTATATTTATGAGCAGTATTTATAGATTATTATAAGTATTAGATATGTATAACAAGGAGGAATTATTAAAATGTTAGTTTTTTCAATTATATCAATGTTTTTAGCTTTAACTTTTTATACATTGGGAGTATGGGGAGAACGTTTAAAGGGTATTGTTACCAAAAAACATGTGATCTTTTTTTGGATAGGTTTTACCTTTGATACTATAGGCACAACAATTATGACACAGATGACTGAAAAACAGCAAATCCTTCAATTTAACCTTCATTCGATTACAGGAGCCCTAGCAATAATTTTGATGGCTGTACATGCGATTTGGGCAACTTATGTTATCTGGAAGAAAGATGAAAACAAGATGAAGAATTTTCATCGTTTTAGTTTATTTGTATGGTTGTTATGGCTTATTCCATTTGTTACCGGAATGATTCTCAATATGGGATGATAGGTTATATATATGTTCTGTGGGTAACGATTTCTATAAGTTAATACTATCTTGTGAGAAAATGTTAGACTGAAAGAGGTAAGTTTTATAATTGATGAGTATGGAGATTATAAAGATTATGAAAGTTAATTCAAGCTGCTGATAATTATGTCAGCAGCTTTTCGTATATTTCTTGTCTCTCTTTTTATTAATTTTCTTTTAAAGGAAATCAGTTAGTAATCAGAGAATGTTCAATCTTAAGAGGTGATTATTTTGATTCAAAACTTACGCATCTTAAAAAAATGCAAACTCTTTAGCAATATGACAGAGGAAGAGATTTTTGCATCTTTGGAAAAAATCAATTCTAGTATCCAGTTGTTTAGTTCTGAAGAGATGATTGCATTAGAGGATAATCGATGTGCAAATTTAGGAATTATACTAAAAGGAACTGTTGAAGTAAAAAAGAATTATGCTTCTGGAAAGGCAGTGGTTATGGCTCGCTTAAAAGAAGGTGATACTTTTGGAGAAGTATTAATCTTTGGAACAATTAACCATTATCCAGCTAGTATTTTTGCTATAGATCAGACTAAGATTATGTTTATACCACAAAAAGATATTCTTACTCTTTGTCATGAGAATACAACTTTCATGGAAAATTTCATGCGAATGCTTTCAAATAAAACCATTATTCTAAATAATAAAATTCAATTACTTACGTTTGGTAACATACGTCAAAAGATTTGTTTTTATTTGTTGGAACAGTATAAAATTAAAAAGGACACTAAAATTGAACTAACTATTTCTAAGAAAAACTTAGCAGAAGAAATGGGGATTCAACGACCATCTTTATCAAGAGAATTGATTAAGATGAGAACTGAGGGATTGATTGATTTTCATAAGAATATTATTGAATTGAAGGATTTGTGTGAGATTGAGAAAACGATAATTTAGCAACTTTCTGAGTTGAGTGCAAGGGTGCGTTTAATGGCATATCATATATTGAAAAAAGTTCCTTATAAAAGTCAGCTCTGCATAGCTTTGTATTTTAAAGAAAGCTTAGTTTAGTACTAATACTTTTTTTAATATATGATATGCCATTAAACGAAACTTTGCAAACTGCGAAAGTTGTATAATTACTTAAATATAAAAGGCCAGAAATAATGATAAGAAATTTTTCTTATGATATAGCCATTACGGGGCAACTCTCTTTAGCCTTTTCAATTTGTTCCTGACAACTATCTACATCAATCTCTAGTATGATAACAGCTTTTTTATTATCAATCTTGAAAATGTCAGGACATATTTTTACACAGATTCCACACCCTACACAGACTTCTGGTTGAATCATAGGTGAATTGCTAGGGCGATTTTCGGCAAGTGGGAGATCATCTTTTTGAATAACTTTCTCCATAATATATGCCATAATATAGATCGCGACGATTGTAAAGATCCAACGAATCACCATGTATTTGAAACCCATAAATTTAACTTCATTGATCAGCATAGGAACTTTTACAACGGCCCATGCGCTCAAAATAATTACAATATTCCCGATACTCGCGCCTTTATTAAAAAGCATTTGGCAAACCGGGAAGGCGGCATAAATTGGCCCGGCAGATAGAGAACCTATGGCTAATGAAACAAGTTTTCCTTTTAGACCAGAACTGCTTCCGAAATGTTTGGCAATAATTCTAGTTGGCACCCATGTTTGAATAATAGCTGTTAAAACAAATACGGCGGGCAATATCTGAAGCATTTCTTTAAAATAATATGTGCTTTTACTTAAAGCTTTCAATCCCAGATCTGCTTTAAAAATAAAAAGAAAAGAGTATCCTAAAAGACTTAGCATTAAAATTTTATTCTTTTTAATAAATGTTTTTATGGTCATTAGAATAATACCCCCAAACACAGAGCTATAAAAATCGCAGATACAAAACTTATGAGATTGCGACGGAGTGCGAATTTTTTACCGAATGTTTTCATTTCAAGCGGAAAGGTTATAAATCCAACCATTGTTAAAGTAGTTAAAAAAGCTGTTAAAGCGATAATATTGGCCCCACTATCTTTGAGAGAACCGACCAGAGGAAAAGCTACAAAGGCTGGTATAATTGTAATAGTTCCGACAATTGCAGCACCTATTGTTGAGCTGATTATTTTCCCTTCACCAAGCAATGAACGAATTACTTCTTCAGGGATCAGAGCTAATATTAAGCCGATTAATAGCAAAACTCCCACAATATCAGAAATCATCCCACCCATCATGCCTTTTGCTTTTTTGATAGATTCTAGTGTTTTTCCACGATCTTTATATAGTGAAAAAACTAACGCTAGGACAGTCACTAGAAGTAAAATAACTGTTGACACAATATACCTCCTCCTTTCATTTCTGTTGATAAAATGAGTATAACAAAAATAGCATTATTCGGCGGTAACAAATGTTACGGATTGGGTTGACACTTCACTATAAATAGTATATCGAAATCCTATGAACAAATACATTTTTTATTCATAGGATTATGATATACTATTTTTTAATGGAGGTAAAATTATGGCAAAAGCATTTAGCGATAATGAGAAAAAAATAATCAAAAATGCGATTATTGAAAAAGGACGAGAGTTGTTTGGCAAATATGGCTTTAAGAAAACAGCTATAGGAGATTTGACAAAGTCTACTGGTATTTCACAGGGTTCATTTTATAGTTTTTTTAATTCAAAGGAAGAGTTATACTTTGAAATTTTGGAAATTGAAGAGCAAGTTATAAGAGAAAAATTATTAAGTGAAATTATAAGAAAGATATTTGAGTGATAAAGAATTTGTGAGTAGAAGGTATCCATCTTATCTGAGATTAATTTCAGGTAAGATGGATTTTTAATTTCTTCAAGAGATAATTATGGCATATATAAATATTTTTTTGGGTTTGACAGACTTATTTACTAAAATAGCTTTAAATTTATAGATGTTTTGTGTATTTTTTTTGATTAATCATCTTTCGTATAATATATTATTAGTAAAAAAGCACGCTGGAACTGCTCTAATGTAAACTTGTAAGTTGGTAATACAATTATCAAAAACCGAACATTTAAATATTTATTAAATATAATGTTAAATAAAGAGTAATTTTCAATCTAATATTTTATAACTATATTATACAATGTAGGGAAATATTAGCAAAAAATAAATTAATTAGGTTTTTGTATTGTAGTATTCTTATTTAGTATAAGTGTAAATGCAAAAATAGCAAAAGATAAAAATCTAGTTTATCTTGAGATAGGCAGTAATGTTGTTTTTAATTTTATTGTTCCAGAGATTCCGGAAGTGTACATTTTACATGATGAGAGAAATATAGAAACTATGGAGGAAAAAGCCCTTGACTTTGTTGAAATGTATAGTATGAATAATCGTGTGCCTGGAATAAGGTACTCGTAGCTAGCCGGGGAAGGTTCGGCAGC
>DAOVRZ010000186.1:0-4669 GCA_030627905.1 Halanaerobiales bacterium | reverse complement strand
TCTAAAGGCAGATTCAATACTGGTAGTTGACCACTAAAAACATTTGACCAATAATTCTCCTGTTCTTTAATCATTTCACTATTTAACAAATCATTTTGCCATATTGCAAAATCCACATATTGAACTTCAAGTTCTGCTAGTTCTCTTCCTAAATAAAGCTGTATAAGTTCATTAACGATTATTCCATTTGAAAAGCCATCAGTAATAATATGATCTATATCAAACATAAATAGATATCTATCTTTTGCAAGTTTAACTAATTCTGCGCGCATTAAGGGAGCTTTGCTAAGATCAAAAGGCTTGATAAAACTGTTAATGAGTTCATAAAGTTCAAATTCATCTGCTTTACTATAATCTATCGAAAAATCGACATGCTGATATACACATTGCAATATCTTCCCGTTCTTAAACTCAAATGCTGTCCTTAATACCTCATGTCTCTCAATCAATGAATTAAAAGCTTCTAAGAATTTATTCTGATCTAAGTCTCCTTCAATAATCATTCCATGTGGAAGATTATAAAATGTACTATCTCCACTAAATTCTCTTAACATATAGAGTCTTTTTTGAGCAGATGAGCACTCAAAACTTTCATATTTCATTAGCTTCCCCTCTTCTCTTAACTAAATATTTTATATATGAATACTTTATAATAAAATATAGTAGTAATAATAAAGAAATATGACCTTACAATTTAAACTATCCTATTTTTAGGTAATCCTTACATTATATTTTACAGTAAATTACCAGTAAAGTCAAGTGAATGAGACTAATAACAGATTATCAATACCTAGAAAATGACAGATATCACCTTTGATACCATCATCATTCAAATCAAAAGAGCAGGAATGATCTCCCTGCTCTTTTGATTATTTTCTATTCAATATTTCTTGTAGTTTTATGAAAAATTTCTCCTGATCATTGTACATTTCTTCTAAGTTGTTTATCATCTCCTCCAAAAACTCACTCAGATTAACTTCAATTTTTTTCATATCTTCACACTTAGCACATAAAAGATCACATTGATTTATTGAATGATTTATTTCTTCCACAATATCCTTATAAATTGAACAATATTTATCAAGATCTTTCAAAAAGTCATCAAAGAAGATATACTTATACTTCCATCCATTCAACATTTCTGCTAAAAAAGCAAGTACTTCACTATACATATCTTCTTGATTTTTATGATTTATAACAACTTGTCTTAATTCTTCTATTGCGCCTAAACCAAATCTGACAACGTGTTTTTTACCTTTTATCATGCTTTCTTTTCTCTTCGAGTCTAAGAATTCGTCAATTATCTTTTGAAGAATTTCTATCCCTAGTTCTTTTAAATCATATTTTTGAAGACTATCAGCATTTAATTCAAGAACCATATACGATTGACAATTCTCATATATTGAAGTTCCTTTCATAAAATCCATAGCACGGTTTCCCTTTAAAGCATTATGGAAATCTTCTTTTGGAATTTCCCCAAAATAATTATATGTGCTGTCATAAACTAGATATCCATCTTCTCTAATATCAACCAAAATCAAATAATGAACTCCGTCTATTTCAAATCTTGTTCTTATCTGTGTTTTACTAATCCATTCTTCTGGTTGAATATGATAATCTGGTGAATAATTTAAGAAATACGTTGACCCACTTACTAAAATCACATTATTATTCTGCAATCGCTTATCAAAGTACTCCAAAATTTCTTCTAAAGAATCAAAAAATCTTTCATGCGTAGATACACCCAATTTTTCTAAATTTGTAGGGAAACCAATTAACTTTCCTAATGGAATCATAAACGGCCATAGTTCATCTTCAGAATACTCACAAGTTAATACAGTTCCACCTTCTACTGCATACATATAACCTTTCTCCATCTCATAGTTATATTCATACTTTAATTTTTCTAAAAGAACCCCTGTTATACAAGAGAAATAATGCGGATACTCTGTTGTTACAGTAAAGTCTTTGTTATACTTTTCTTTCTTGCTAGTTGGTATTACTTCTAGAGTAGGTTTGGTCTGCTCCAAAACTACTTCATTACATATTTTAGCTATTGTCTCATAGGTTAGTATGTCTCTAACTGAAATATTAAGTTTTTCTTGATTAGTTTTTGTTACTATCTTTATAGCTTTAATTGAATGTCCACCCAACTCATAAAAGTTATCATTTATACCTATCTTTTCAACACCTAAAACTTCTGACCAAATTTTTGCTAGTTGTTTTTCAATTTCTGTTTCTGGAGCTACATATTTTGCAAATGATTTTTTCTGACCATCTGGCTTTGGTAAGGCTTTTCTATCAACTTTACCATTTAGCGTAACTGGCATTTTTTCTAGCTTTATAAAGAAAGAAGGGATCATATACTTAGGCAATTTTTTAGCTAAATATTCTCTTAACTCTGTAGTTACTAACTCATATCCTTCATCACAAACCAGATAAGCCACTAAATAGGTATCGCCCTGGTCAATATAATCTATCACATATACTTGAACGATTGCATCATAGTTTAATAACTCACTTTCTATCTCTCCTGTCTCTACTCTAAAACCTCTTATTTTCACTTGATGATCAATTCTCCCCAAAAACTCAATAGTGCCATCTATCAACCATCTACCAGCATCACCTGTCTTATACATTCTTTCTTCTGTATATGGATTGATTACAAATTTTTCTTCTTCTAACTCTGGTCTATTCAAATATCCTCTAGCGATCCCTTCTCCAGATAAACATATCTGACCTGGTACTCCAATCGATACTAATCTATCGTTTTTATCTAAAATATAAACCTTTGTGTTAGAGATAGGCTTACCTATGGTTACTAAAGAATCTTGTTCTAAGTTTCGCATAAATGTTGATGTAACACTGTTTTCAGTTGGCCCATATTCGTTTATTATCTCTAAATCAGGATTTTTTTCTTTACTCAATCTTATTAATTTAGAATCTAACTTTTCACCACCTAGCGCAATTATTCTCAATGACTTAGCATCATCTAGTGTTAAATATTCTAAAATAGTTCGATAAAGTGACGGAACTGAGATAAAGTGAGTTATATTATTTGCAACAATACAGTTTTTTAATGCTATCGGATCTTTAAGCTGATCTTCATTTAATAATACAATTGTTGAACCTGATACAATAGGAGTAAAGAAACTTGTTACAAAACCATCAAAGGAATATGAGAATAACTGTAATACACGATCCTCTGAATTTAATTGATATTCGCTTCTCCTCCAATTGATAGTATTTGCAATGTTTCTGTGTTCGATCATTACCCCTTTCGGCTTGCCTGTTGTTCCAGAAGTATAAATGACATATGCAAGATTATCCCATTGATTAACTAAATCAAGGTTAGAATCATCACCATTATAAAGTTCACTATCATCTAGAGAAATAATCTGACCATTAAATAATCCATCGCCAATCAAATGGCTTTGTGATAATAATAATTCACTCTGGCTATCTTCAAGCATAAACTGGATTCTCTCTTTTGGATAAGTAGGATCTATCGGTAAGTATGCTCCTCCAGCTTTTAACACTCCGATGATTCCAATAATCATTTCAAAAGAACGTTCTGCCATAATCGCTACTATCTTTTCAGAACGAATATTCTTTTTATGCAAAAATCTAGCTAATTGATTTGACTTTTTATTCAATTCAGCATAAGTCATTTGTTGATTTTCAAAAATTAACGCTACTGCACTAGGAGATTGTTCTACTTGTTCTTCAAACATTTGATGAACCATCTTCTTAAACTGATAGTCGATCTCTGTAGCGTTAAAGTCATATAACAGTTGTTGTTTTTCTTCCTCTGCAATAAACTGAATCTCTGAAATTTTTATCTCAGGTTTCTCAACGATTTCCTCTAAAATATTAATGAAATGCCTTTTAAATCTATCAATTGTCTCTCTTTTAAATAATTTTGTTGAATATCCTAAGCTAAAATTAATTCCATTTAGTGAGTCAGATGCTTGCAATGTTAAATCAAATTTTGCTACTTTGCTTTCAAATTTATATGGAACAAATCTAAAGTCGTTAATTGTATATTCAGCTATCTCTATATTCTGAAATACAAACATAGTGTCAAACAATGGATTTCTACTCAAATCCCTTTCTAATTCCAACTTTTCTATCAACATTTCAAATTGATAATCTTGATTCTCAAAAGCTAAAAAAGTATTCTCCTTAACTTCTATTAAGAAGTCAATAAATGTTTTTTCAAACATAGGATAATTTCTCAAAGCTAAAGTGTTAACAAACATACCGATGATTTTTTCAAGATCTGCATGTGGACGTCCAGCAATAGGTGAACCAACTATTATATCTTCCTGATTAGTGTATTTACACAACAGAACATTATATGCTGCCAAAAGAGTCATGTACAACGTAGCACCATTTTTCTTAGCTAAATCTTTTAATTTGTCACTTACATCTTTATCTATTGCAAAATCTATCTCCTCACCAGCATAATTAACCTCTAATGGTCGCGGATAATCAGTAGGCATATTTAGTACAGGAATTTCTCCACTAAAAGTATCTAACCAGTATTCTTCTTGTAGTTGTAAAAACTTAGACTCGAATAGTTTATTCTGCCATACAGCGAAATCTTTATATTGTATTCTTAATGGTGATAAATCTTCTCCAAGATACAAACTCATAAAATCATTTA
>DAOVRZ010000082.1:0-27628 GCA_030627905.1 Halanaerobiales bacterium | reverse complement strand
ATTCAACAAAGTTTTTTGAACTTGAATTTCCAATTTTACTTCATAAATAAAAAATACCTCCTGCAAAAAGCGGGAGGATAAAAACAAAAGTAATTTTGTAAAGTGTTGAAAAAACACACTCGGTTTATTCCGAGAGACTATTAAACTATAAGGAGGTTACAGGATGAATATTGCAAAAACTTTTGATGAAATTTTTGAACAGTTACATCATCTATTTCAAGGAGAATGGATAGAAATTGAAGTAAAAAAGGACGGGCTTCTTATTTCCAAATTTAATGCACATGTAAAAGATTTGAAAATTCGTCCGCTACATAATAAATCTCTTTCTCGCAATCTTGGTATAGAAGGAAAAAATAAAATTGGAATAATGGTAATAATTGGAAGTCATACTCATAATGGGAAAGTTACTGACTGTTTAAATATTCCTTTTAAATTAGGATTTGATACAATGGATGCTCATTTTATACATCAAAATGTTTTAATTGAAACATTGGGTTATGAATTTACCCTTCATAAACTCAATGCCAGAGAAATAAAAACTTTAATTTCTTAAACTCACTCTATATCCTCAAAATTTACATCAATTGAGTCATTAGCGTCTTTTTTAGAATTTGTGGAATCTGTATTTGGATTTTGACGAGACACGAATTCACTATAACTTACATTAAATTTACCCTTATTGATCCATTTTTGAACACGTTTTTTAACATACCTAGTAACAAATTTACGCGTTATTGGAATAATTAAAATAAATCCTGAAGTATCAGTTAACAAACCTGGAGTTAAAAGCATAACAGCTCCAATTAGAATTAATAATCCTTGTATAAGATGATCTGCAGGAATTTGTCCTTGATTAAGGGTTGATTTAATCTCCCCAATTAATTGAAATCCTTGTGAACGAGCCAGAGTAATCCCAATCATCCCTGTTCCTGCTACTAAAATTATTGTCCACAAGGTACCTATATAACCTCCTACCTTAATCAGTAGTGCTAATTCCACTAAAGGAATAACCGAAAAAATCAATAATAAACGAAGAAACATAATTTTCTCCCTCCTTTACACTCTTACATTCACTTTCCCTTTCATTCTATGCAGAAAAATTAGAAGTCAGAAGTTAGATGTAGCATAAAATCTAACTCCAGACCTCGACTTCTTATTATTAATTATAAAACATGCGTTTTACCATGATAAATCTGACCACGAATACAATCAACTGTTACTAATAATCTATCTTCTAAGATGTTCAGGGCATCTTCTGCTCCTACAATCACAGGAATTCCAAGATTAAGACCAACAATGGCCGCATGAGAAGTTAAACCACCTTGTTCAGTGACAATAGCAGAAGCTTTCTGAATAGCAGGCATCCAATCTCTATCAGTATCATAAGCCACCAAAATATCTCCGTCTTGAACTTTCTCATTTGCTTCTACTGCATTATTTGCCAATACTACATTACCTGTTTTTGCTAATTTACCAATACCAACACCACGTACTAATACTTTAGCAGCAATATGTATTTTCAATAAATTAGTTGTTCCAGGAGTACCAACAGGAACACCCGCAGTAATTACAACTAAATCACCTTCATTAATCAAATTTTCTTTCAAAGCACTTTCAACAGAAGCTTCAATCATTTCATCTGTATTCTTTTCTTCTGGAACAAATATTGGAAAAACACCAAAGTTTAATACAAGCTTGCGTAATACAGATTGATTAGGAGTTGCAGCAATAATGAGAGCTTTAGGGCGATATTTAGAAACCTCACGAGCAGTATATCCTGTTCGAGTAGAAGTAATAATAGCTGATGCACCTAAATCCAAAGCTATACTGCAGGTTGAATGACTGATAGCATCTGTAACAGTTGCTTCTGGTTTTTCAAATTTTGTAAGCATCTCTTCGAAGCTTAAAGAAGACTCTGTTTGTTCAGCAATCCGAGCCATCATTTTTACTGCTTCTACAGGATAAGAACCTGCTGCTGTTTCCCCAGAGAGCATTGTAGCATCAGTTCCATCAAATATAGCATTTGCTACATCATTAGCTTCTGCCCGGGTAGGACGTGGGTTACGGATCATAGAATCTAACATTTGAGTAGCTGTAATAACAGGTTTACCAGCCTTATTACATTTACGGATCATCATTTTTTGAGCAATTGGCACCAGTTCTGCTGGAATTTCAACTCCTAAATCACCCCGTGCGACCATGATACCCTCTGAAACTTCAATAATTTCATCAATATTATCTACACCTTCAGCATTTTCAATCTTTGAAATAATTTGAATATCAGATTTTGCTTCTTCCAATACTTTACGAATTTCCAAAACATCAGAAGCTTTACGAACAAAGGAAGCCGCAATGAAATCTACTCCCTGCTGAATTCCAAATTGAAAATCATCTAAATCCTTTTGAGTAACTGCAGGCAGATTAACTTTCACATCAGGTAAGTTAATACTTTTTCTAGAACCCAAAGTTCCACCATTTAGTATCACAGTATGTATTTCTTGTCCACAAATTTTCTCTACTCGAAGTTCAATCAAGCCATCATCAATTAAAATGCTATCATCTACTGAGAGATCATCTGGTAACCCTTTATAGGTTACACTCACTCTGGAAGCATCTCCCTCAATCTCTTCAGTAGTTAGAATAATTTTATCTCCCTTAGCTAATTCTACCTTGTTATCTTTTAAAACCCCAGTTCGAATCTCAGGGCCTTTGGTGTCCAGCATGATTGCTATATTACCATTTAATTCTTGAGCAGCTTGACGTATATTTACTATTCTCTTCGCATGCTCCTCATGATTTCCATGTGAAAAGTTTAAACGTGCTACATTCATACCACTTTTAATTAGCTCTTTTAATAGTTCAACACTTTCACTTGCTGGGCCAATCGTACAAACAATTTTTGTTCTTCGCATACTATCACTCCTAGTTTTCTAAATTTGTTACAAAGATAAAATATGGGCTAACTTAACTATCTCGTCATTAAGATCTTTTTTCTGACTAAGTGCGTATTCAATATCCACAGTCTCTACCTTCTCTTGAACAATACCTACCATTTTTCCTGTTTCACCAGATTTTAATAATTCTACAGCTTTTGCACCCAATCGACTTGCTAAAATTCTGTCAAGAGCAGTCGGAGAGCCTCCGCGCTGAAGATGCCCTAAGATAATAACGCGAGTCTCTAAATTCGTTTTTTCCCGGATGCGTTTACTAACATAAAAAGCCATACTCTCACTTAAATCACGATCGGTTTTAAACTCTTTACCAATCCCTTCAGCAACCAAAATGATACTATGGAGTTTACCATGATTATAACCTCTTTTTAGTTTTTCAATAACATCATTAAGATCATAAGGTCTTTCAGGAATTAAAATAGATTCTGCGCCACCTGCCAATCCAGACATCAATGTCAAAAATCCAGCATGACGACCCATGGTCTCAATAATAAAAGTCCGCTCATGGCTGGTTGCTGTATCCCTAATTTTATCTATAGCATCAATAATAGTATTCATTGCAGTATCATACCCAATCGTATAATCAGTACAGGCAATGTCATTATCAATAGTTCCAGGAACAGCAATCACAGGAAAATTGAACTCTTCAACTAATTTAAGTGCACCACGAAAAGAACCATCACCACCAATAACCACAAGACCATCCATTCCAGCCTCACATATCTTCTGATAGGCCTTTTTACGCCCTTCAGGAGTTTTAAATTCCTCAGATCTTGCAGAGAGAAGAATTGTTCCACCACGATGTATAATATCCCCAACAGACCGTCGCACCATCGGTATAAAATCTCCTGCAATTAAACCAGAATAACCATGGCGTACCCCTAAAACTTCAAGGCCATGAAAAATTGCTGACCTTACTACTGCACGTACTGCTGCATTCATTCCTGGAGAATCTCCTCCACTAGTTAAAACACCAATTTTACGCATAATTACACCTCAATTCCAACTAAGTTTGTATACCTTCCTCAAAATTATTATCTAAAATTTATCCAAGGTTTCTATATTTATTATATCTTTGTGTCAATAAATCCTCTACAGAAACTCTTTTTAATTGTTCCAATTCTCGAACAATCGATTCTTTAAGGGTTTTAGCAATTTGCACTGGATTTCTATGAGCACCACCTAGTGGTTCACTTAAAACATCGTCAATAATTCCTAAATCCATTAGATCAGGTGCTGTTAAACGCAAAGCCTCAGAAGCTACTTTTGCCTCTGCTGCATTTCTCCAAAGAATAGATGCACAGGCTTCGGGAGAACATACAGAATAATAACTATACTCAAACATGATTATTTTATCTCCTACGCCAATTCCTAAAGCACCACCACTACCACCTTCACCTATTACATAAGCAAGAATAGGAACACGTAACTGAGACATCCTAAACATATTATAGGCGATTGCTTCAGCTTGTCCTCTTTCTTCTGCTCCAATTCCTGGATATGCTCCTGAAGTATTAATAAATGTAACAATCGGCCTTTTAAACTTTTCAGCCTGTTCCATTAGCCGCAATGCTTTCCTATATCCTTCAGGATGAGCCATTCCAAAATTACGTCTAAGATTCTCTTTTGTAGTTGCCCCTTTTTGGTGGCCAATAATGGTAACTGGATTACCTTCTATCAGTCCAATCCCTCCAAAAATTGCCTGGTCATCACCAAAACGTCGATCACCATGTAATTCCAAAAAATCATCACAGATCATCTCAACATAATCACTGGTTAAAGGTCTTTCTGGATGACGTGCAATCTGTAAGATCTGCCAGGGATGAAGATTATGAAAAATTTCATCTCTAACCCCTTCTAATCTCATCTCGAATCGCTGAATTTCTTCCGTCAAATCAAGTTTTTGTTCATTCATAAAGTCCTTTAACTCTTCAATCTTTTTCTCCAATTCATTAATAGGACGTTCAAAATCAAGAATAGTCATCATCAGCTCACCTCTCCTGGTACTCTGTGAATTTGAAGAATCCTAGTCAGTTCATTACGCAACTGCTGACGATTGACAACCCTATCGATCATACCGTGTTCTAACAAAAATTCTGCTGTCTGAAAACCATCTGGTAGTTCCTGACGAATAGTCTGCTTAATCACACGCGGGCCTGCAAAAGCTATTAATGCTCCAGGTTCTGCAATATTAATATCTCCCAACATAGCATAACTTGCCGTTACTCCACCAGTGGTTGGATCAGTCATTATAGAAATATATAACATACCTGCTTCAGCCAATTTTGCTAAAGCAGCACTGGTCTTCGCCATCTGCATCAAAGAAAGCATTCCTTCTTGCATTCTAGCTCCACCAGCAGTAGAAATCAAAATTAATGGTAAACGATTCTCTATCCCATATTCAATTATTGAAGTAATTTTTTCACCTACGGCAGATCCCATACTTCCACCTGCAAAGGAAAAATCCATCACCCCAATAGCAATCGGAAATCCATTTATCTTTCCCCTACCAGCAATTACTGCTTCGTTTAATCCTGTTTTTTTCTTTGCTTTTTCTAATTTTTCAGTATAATCCTTAAAATTCAAAGGATTCCCTGAAGTGATTTCACTAAAAAATTCAATAAAAGAATCAGCGTCTAAAAGATGCTTTAGGCGTTCACTTGCTGATATTCTAAAATGATAATCACAAACAGGACAGATCATCTGGTTCTCTGCTAATTTTTTATTATAAATGATTTCATGACAGGATTTACAACGAGTCCAGAGGTTATCTGGATCCTTAATTTTTTCTCTAGGAGTATTGATTTCTTCTGTTTTAATCTCACGCTGATGCGCATCATCTAGTCTTCCCCTGTTCACTGTTACATATTTTTGTTTATTTCGATTTCCAAAAATTTCTCTAAACATTGCTCTCCTCCCTGAAAAAAATTATTAGAATTGATAGGATTGAGAAAGGAAGTCAGCTACTTCTATTGCTTCCCCTTGTGGTACTAATAATTGATACCCATCTATTGCATTAAAACCCATTGGTTCAATTTTAACCCAAAACCCTTCTTCTGTCAATCTATTTTTCATCCTATCAACTTTCTCTTTATTAGGCGCAATATAAACTACCTTCCACATACCTGAAACTCCTTCCTAAATTAATTTCTCTAATATAAAGTATTTACTAAAGAAAAATATTACATTCTTATTATACTTGTCCAATCTTTTTGAATTATAATAATATGATTAGACTACAAAAAGTATTTTAGTCACACTTGCATACCATATAAAGTACTGACTCTGTCAATTCAGTACTTTATATGGTATGCAAGTTCTTGTGCGACTACTTTTTGTGGGCTAAACATAATATCACTCGTTAAGCTCAAAAGAAACCATTAAAGATGCCACTACTAATTAAAGTCATAACTACACCTGCGATCACAACACCAATACTGATCGCAAAAAATGCACGTTTAAAAGGAATCTGAAAAAGAATAGCAGCCACACATGCAGTCCACGCACCCGTAGTAGGGAGTGGAACAGCAGTAAATATGATTAGTCCTAAAGCTCCATATTTTTCAATCTTATCACTTTTCTTTAAGGTACGAGCATGTAACCACTCAAAGAACCGGGCAAAAGTTCGAAAATGTCTGGTCAAAAAACGGGTTACTGGATCTAATAATAACAAAAGTGGAATAATGGGCAATAAATTACCAACTACACCTAGTATAAAAGCTTTTCCTGGAGATAAACCAAAGGCTATAGCCATTGGGATCGCAGCTCTTAATTCCACAATAGGAAAGGCTGCTGTTAAAAGAACAGCTAATTCTTTTGATAAAAACTGATTAAAAAGTTCAAAAATATAATTTTTCATCCCATTACCCCACTTAAAAAGTATTATTTTTTGAGACAAGACCCCCACTTCTATAAGTGGTGGGAATTGTTTTTAATCTTCAGTGGGGGTAGAATCCCCTACTGAAGCCCCAATGTTCAGCTTTAGCTGGACGAGTTCACTTAAAAAGTTGTTTACCAGCTATCCCAGGTTCCGTCATCTCGTATGGATTTAAAATCAAATCCAATTCTCTTTCAGTCAAAACTCCTTCTTCTAAAATAATCTCTCTTACTGATCTTCCTGTTTTGATTGCCTTCTTAGCAATTCTAGATGCCACTTCATATCCCACATGAGGATTTATCGCAGTGATCACCCCAACACTGTTCTCTACTAGTGAACTACAACGTTCTACATTAGCTTTGATCCCTACCACACACTTATCAGCAAAAACTTGAACAACATTTTTCAGAATTTCAATAGATTGTAATAGGTTAAAGACTAGTACAGGACACATTACATTCAATTCTAATTGACCTGCTTCAGAAGCTAAAGAGATGGTTAAATCATTCCCCACAACCTGAAATGCCACTTGATTAACAACCTCTGCCATCACAGGATTAACTTTTCCTGGCATAATCGAAGAACCAGGCTGTCTGGAAGGAAGTTCTATCTCGTTAAATCCACATTTAGGACCTGATGCCATTAACCTTAGATCGTTAGCAATCTTTGATAAATTGACTGCTGCACCCTTAAGAGAACTGGAAACTTCAACATAAGCATCTGTGTTTTGAGTTGCATCTACTAGATTTCCTGATTGTTCTAAATTAAGATTTGAAACCTGCTCTAACATAGTAACAACAATTTTTACATATTCCTGATCCGCATTCAGACCTGTACCTACTGCAGTAGCTCCTAAATTGATCACTTTTAAATTATCAAAAGTACGACTCATTCGTTTAATATCACGACCAATTACCGCTGCATATGCACCAAATTCCTGACCTAAACGGATGGGAATCGCATCTTGTAAATGAGTTCGACCCATCTTTAAAATTTGATCAAATTCCTCAGCTTTTTTAAGAAAAACTGATTCCAAATATTTAAAAGACTCAAGTGCTTTTTTCAAAAGATTTATAACTGCAATCCGAATTGCTGTGGGAACTACATCATTAGTAGACTGGCCCATATTTGCATGATTATTCGGGTGAATAATCTTATATTTTCCCATACTTTCACCAATCAATTCTAGTGCTCGATTAGCAATAACCTCATTCATATTCATATTAATTGAAGTGCCAGCACCGCCTTGAATGGGATCCACAATAAACTGATCATGAAGTTTTCCAGCTAACAACTCATCACAAACTTCAACAATCGCAGTTCCAATCTTTTTACTCAAAATTCCTACCTTTATATTTGCTAGTGCTGAAGCTTTTTTGACGATTGCTAATGCAGTAACCAATTCTGAATGAATTTTATACCCAGTAATCGGAAAATTTTCTACTGCCCTCATCGTCTGAATACCATAGTATGCATCTGCTGGTACGTGTAATTCGCCTAACGAATCGTACTCTAATCGTAATTTCATTAATTATACCCCTCTCAACTTTTTCGAAGAATTAGTTATTTTCAATTTAAGTTTTGACATCAATGAGCGGGATTCCTGCATAAAATAAATATAAATTTTAAATAATCAACGGTTACTACTATTTATTAGATTCCTCTTTCGTCTTCAGTTTTTTTCCCATGGGCCAATCTTGCAGATGCTGCCGAAGCAATTCCAGCAACAATATCATCTAAAAAACAATGAACTTCATTATTGCTCTTATCATCCAACCGAGCTATCAATCCCATTTTATTCTTATCAAGATAACCAAAGCTTGTGATACCAATAGTTCCATAGATACTCGCAATAGCTACTGCTAGGGTTTCATCTACACCGTAAAGTGGTTCATCTGTTTTGATAATACTTAAAAGCGGTTCAGGAAGAGCATTTTTTTCTGCAGCCACATCCAAAGCTATGCCAGTTAATATGGAATGATGAACTTCTCGTTTATCCATAACTCGCTCAACACTCTCCTCACATTCCTCAATAGTCAAATCTGGATTAAATGGTGATTGTAATTGATAAACGATTTCAGCAACCTCTGCCAATTCTACTCCACGATCTTTCATCTGCTGAATTACTATATCTCTTAACATAATTACCTCCTTATCTAATTCTCTCCTTGTCATGAAAAATAAAAATTATTATTACCAATAACTTTTTCCAAAAACTCAACAACAATTTCTTCTTTACTAATCCAAAATTCCTTATCAGTTATAAAAGTAAGCATTTTTCCACCAATAACCAATTCACATATAACTGGTAATAATCCACTATATTTCTGCAACCCTTGCCCTAATTTCTTTAATAATTGAAGATTATATTCTTGTATATTCAGTCGTATCACTAAAAATTCTTGATTTAAGGGTAAAATTTGATCTATGAGTAAACTAATTCCGTCATCTTTTTGATCTAACTTACCTATAATTAAAATCGGCTGATCAACTTGAATTAAATCCTTATATCTTTCATATACTCTAGGAAAAACTACCCCATCAACACTTCCTGACCAATCTTCCACAGATATAAAAGCCATTAACTGATTCTTTTTTGTCGTATGAATCTTTCGATCTGTAATCACGCCACCAAGAACCACCTGACTCCGATCTTCTAATTCAACCAACTGACCAACTTTATCCTGCACCCAATGATTATACCTCGTAAGGAATGGATCTAGTGGGTGACCAGTCAGATAAAAACCCAAAAGTTCTTTCTCCATTTTAAGCAACTCAGCAGCAGAGTATTCAGGAAGTTCAGGTAATATATCTTTGATCTGAGAGCGCTCTTCATATCCTGCTAAATTTTCCACTAATGAAATCTGACCTTTTACTTTTTGCTTATGAGCAGATTGAGCTCTTTGAACCACGTAGTCTAAAACAGCCAGATACTGAGATCTATTTCCACCCAATGAATCTAAAGCTCCACAGCGAATCAAACTTTCTAATCCCCTACTATTTACCCTTCCTGTATCAACACGCTGACAAAGGTCAGTTAAAGAATGATACTGTTCTTTTTCACGCCCTTTTACCAAAACAGCAATTGCATTTGTCCCAACATTCTTTATAGCTGCAAGTCCAAATCGTATTTTATTTTTGTCAACCACTGTAAAGTGCATACCACTCTGGTTTACATCTGGAGGTAAGACCTCAATCCCCATTTGATGGCATTCATCAATATAATATGCAACCTTCCCACTAGACCCCATCACAGATGTTAAAGTGGCTGCCATAAACTCTACAGGATAATATGCCTTTAAAAAGGTCGTTTGATATGCAATCAAAGCATAGGCCACACTATGACTTTTATTAAAACCATAGCCACCAAAATACTCCATTAAATCAAATATTCGATTGGCAATATCCAGAGGGATTTTATTTTGCTTCGCTCCTTCTAAAAATCTTTCACGATGTTGGCGAATTAGTTCTTCTTTCTTTTTTCCCATACCCCGTCTTAAGATATCAGCTTCCCCAAGAGTATAATTGGCAAGTTGGCAAGCGATTATCATAACTTGTTCTTGATAAAGAATTAAACCATAGGTTTCTTTAAGAATGGGTTCCAAAACCGGATGAAGATATTCAATTTTTTTCTTCCCATGTCGACAGGCAAAATAATCCTCTACCATCCCACTTTGCAAAGCTCCCGGCCTTCCTAAAGCCATCATTGCCACAATATCATCAAAATTTTCTGGTTGTAGATCTTTACAAAGTCTTTGATAAAGACGAGATTCCATCTGAAAAATCCCCGCTGTTTTAACTTCGCGTAAAAGTTGAAAAGGCTTAGGATCATCTAAAGATAATTTTCTAATATCAATCTCAATTCCTCTTTTTTTCAGCACATCTACTGTATCATTGATTACTGTCAGAGTACGAAGCCCAAGAAAATCCATCTTTAAAAGGCCAATATTCTCTAAATCTTCCATCTCATATTGAGTCGTAATATCTTCTTTATTCCTTTGAATAGGAGTATATTTCTCTAAAGGATCCTTTGAGATAACTACTCCAGCAGCATGAGTAGAAGCGTGTCGTGGTAAGCCTTCTAACTTTCGACCTATTTCAATGAGTTTCTTTGCTTCTTCATCCTCCAACAAGATTTTTTTTAAATCGGGAGACCTCTTAATCGCCTTATCAATCGTTATCCCTGACCCTCCAGGAATCAACTTTGCTATCTTATCTACTTTTGATAAAGGCATCTCAAGAACACGCCCTACATCCCGAATAACAGCACGAGCAGCCATAGTTCCAAAAGTAATTATTTGTGCTACATGATCTTCACCATATTTTTCTGTCACATAATTAATCACTTCATCGCGTCTAACGTAACAAAAGTCGATATCTATATCTGGCATCGTAACTCTTTCTGAGTTAAGAAAACGTTCAAAGAGCAGACCATATTTAAGAGGATCAACATCCGTAATTTCGAGAAGATAGGCAATCAAACTACCCGCAGCAGAACCCCGACCTGGCCCAACAGGAATTCCATTTCGTCTTGCATAATCAATAAAATCATGCACAATAAGAAAATAGGAGGTAAAACCCATTTTTTCCAAAGTTGATAATTCATAAAATAATCTCTCTGTAACTTCATCAGTCATTTGACCATATCGCTTATTGATACCTTTCAAACAAAGTTCTTTTAAATATTCTTCAAGTGATTTATCTTCAAAAGATTTATCACCCTGAACCTCAAAATGCGGTAAATGGAAATGATCAAAGTCTATAGTCACATTACAACGTTCTGCAATTTCCAGAGTATTATTAAGTGCATCTGGTAGTTCTGGAAAAAGCTCAGCCATCTCTTCAGCAGTTTTAAAATACATCTCATCACTATCAAAACGTAAGCGATCTGGATCAGAAAATGTTTTTCCTGTTTGAACACAGAGTAAAATATCTTGAATCTTTGCATCATTATGATCTAAAAAATGAACATCATTTGTAGCAACTAATGGTACCCCTTTGTTTCTTGCTAGTCGCACCAAGTGAGGAATCAAATCAAGTTGCCTTTTTAGCCCATGATTCTGAATCTCAATATAGAAATTATTCTTACCGAAAATATTAATATATTCATCAAGTTTCTTTTCCGCTTGTTCTAACTGGTCTTGAGAAAGCAAACTTGCAATCTGACCAGATAAACATCCACTTAAAGCAATTAAACCCTTGCTATGCTGAGATAATAAATCTAAATCTACTCTAGGGCGATAATAAAAACCCTCCAAAGAGGCTTTTGAAACCAAAGCTAGGAGATTTTGATATCCTTGATTGTTCTCAGCCAAAAGGGTAAGATGAAAACTTTTTTCATCAACCCTAGCTTCTTTATCAAATCTTCTTCTCGGAGCTACATAAACCTCACAACCAATGATCGGCTTAATTCCAGCATTAATCGCTAAACGATAGAATTTAATAGCTCCATACATCACTCCATGATCTGTTATCGCTACAGCAGGCATTCCATATTCTTTTGCTTTTTCTACTAAACTTTTCAATCGAACAGCCCCATCCAAAAGGCTATACTCTGAATGTAAATGTAAATGAACAAAATTAGGCATATCCTCTCCGCTCCTTGAATCAAGGTCAACATCATGTCGTTAAATATCTAGATATATTCCTTAATATATTCCTTAAGTATTAGTCAAATTCCTGCATCAGTTCACTGTAGATGTTATATTCCATATCTTTATGCAATATCATTATACTAAAAAGGAGCTGATAAAAATGATGAACAGAATAATGCCAATCTTTTTTACTGCAATCGGTGTTGTTTTAGGAGGCGCATTTGTTGGAGGTTTGGCAGCTCTTTATACAAAAGATTCTCCTTTAAGAACAATGAACACAATTTCTCAAAGATTAAAGTTATATGCAGTAGTAAGTTCAATCGGTGGAACCTTTAATAATTTAAGAATTCTGGAAGGCAGTATATTTCAAGGAGAGTTATTAACGATTCTTCAACAGCTCCTAGCTCTTGCCGCAGGTTTTTTGGGAGCAAATATTGGTGTTTGGATAATTAAAATTCTCACAGGAGGCTTTTGATGAAATTTATAATTTTATCAAAGGAAGACTTGTTTCGTATGATGGCCTGCCTTTTTCTTGGAATCATTTTAGGATCAGTTATTGTCAACCTTATTCTTGGATACCACTTTGATCAGTTAATTTATGAAAACAAAAATTTAAGCCAGCAATTAGAAGAAGAACAAATTTTAATTAAACAATTAGAAAACGCTTATTATACTACACCAGTCGTTCGCAAAGTTGTAATTGAGCTCATCTCAAGTGAAGATAAACTAACAGAAAAAGAGATTGAGAAAAAAGTTAAAGATTTATTAACTGGTTTAATCGGACTAAAAATCAATCAATTGGATAATATAATTTTAAGAGATATTTTGCACAAGCGAATTATCTCATTAAATGGCAATAACTATCGTTTGGAATTAGAGACCATTATAATTGATGATGATTTAACCTTTGTAGTTCGGGTCAAAAAACATTCTAAAAATGATCCCGACGATGAATAAATAAGAACATTTTTATCTAGTAAGAAGGATTTGAAGGATTAATCACGAACAATAAAAAGTGAATACACGCATATCGCGAGGGAAACATATTATTTAGAAACTTATCATTTCTATAAATGATAAGCTTTATTTTTATTGGTAAAGGAGGTGTCTATTAATGAAAGAAAGAGTACAAGAGGTTTTAAATAAAATTAGACCTAGCCTGCAAGCCGATGGTGGTGATGTCGAGTTAATTGATGTAACTGAAGACGGTGTTGTAAAAGTTAAATTGCAAGGAGCATGCGCTGGTTGTCCAATGTCTCAGATGACTTTGAAAAATGGAATCGAAAGAATCTTAAAAGAAGAGATTCCTGAAGTAAAATCAGTTGAAGGTTAAAAAGTAATAACGTAGTTATTACTTCAACTTTAAACATTAAAAAAAGCCTATGCAGATTAATATTAAGCATAGGCTTTTTGATTACAAATTAGT
This sequence comes from Halanaerobiales bacterium, assembly GCA_030627905.1. GTDB lineage: Bacteria > Bacillota > Halanaerobiia > DY22613 > DY22613 > JAGMES01. Next base: position 13,780 of record DAOVRZ010000082.1, on the reverse strand, counting down.
ATTGAATAATTTAGTTCAAAAAATATTTGTTAGGAGTGATCAACTATTACTAAACCGATCACTCCATTTTTGAGGATAGGCAAGAGCGGGGATATTATTTTCTCACCTAATGGAAATTATAGCATTGTTTTAACTTTGTGTCAACAATAATTTTAGTTATTACACGAGGTGTTATTTTTTACAATATAATAGTCTTATTTGCATCCATAAATATTTTTTCTTAATCCTTGCTATATTTCCACACTTTCTCCTGACTTCAATATAATGCATTCTGAATCACTTATCTCTTCCACCTTATCCTTAAATGCTTCTCCATCTTGTTCAATTACAGGAAAAGTATTATAATGAATCGGAACAACTCGTTTTGGCATAAGCATCTGCACAGCTCGTAGAGCATCCACAGGTCCCATCACATAGTTATCTCCAATCGGTAATAAAGCTAAATCAATCTCAAATTGATCCCCAATTAATGCAAGATCACTAAAAAGGCCTGTATCGCCGGCATGATAAATTGTATAATTACCCATCTGAATAACAAATCCACATGGCTCACCCAAATAGATCGGTTGGCCATTTTCAATTACAGCTGAACTATGTACTGCAGGCACCATCTTTACCCGACCAAAGTCAAAACTAAATGCTCCACCTATATTCATACCATGTACTTTCAAAGCACCTTTTCCTTGACAATAAAGCGCTAATTCATGAATCGCAACAATAGTAGCATCAGAATTTTTTGCGATTTTTACACTATCCCCTAAATGATCACTATGCCCATGTGTAACCAAAACAGCATCCACCTTCAAATCATTTGCCTGTACAGTAGCTAACGGATTACCAGTTAAAAATGGATCAATAACCACTCTTTTACCTTCATGTTCTAAGATACATGCAGCATGACCCAAAAAAGTTACCTTCATTCAAATATTCCTCCTTCTTACTATTAAGAATAAATTTCCATCTGATTATTTTCCTTCTACTTCTTCAAAAAGTTCTTTAAAACCAATCTCTAAACTACCAAAGATAATTTTCTGAAGGTCATTCAACATTATCCCCATTCTCTGCTCTAATTCTAAATAGCGACCAATTAATCTGTTCATCTGTACTACTTCTGCCAGTTTTCTCAACTTATCCATTTCAGTATCTTCTAACTTTTGGCCCATCATTTGTTTCGATTGAAGTTTAATTTGTTTCCGCTGAAAATCCAACAACATCTTCTTAGTTACATCCTCTTTCTCAATTTCACCTTTCACCTTCATATACTCTTGATACTCTGGAGAATTCTTTAACTCCTGTGCAATAAGATGAGCTTGATCATAAACAGCCATGCTTACCCCTCCTAATAATAGTCTTATTTAAAGTATTTGACCTTACCAATAATTTTCCTTGTCTGTGGGATTAATAATCCATATGAATAAAATACTTCAAAGCGTTTATCAGTTGGAGAACCAGGATTAAAAATTAATGTACCATTTATTCGATCATTATAAGGCTTATGACTATGACCAAAAACGATAGCATCAAGCTTTTCTCCATCAAACGCTTCCAACACTCGACCTAAAGTAATACCACCAATACCATGCCCATGCATCAAACCAATTTTATAATCAGCATATTCAATAATTCGTTTGGCAGGTAACTTCTCCTTTATCGTTTGAGAATCACAGTTACCATGAACAGCTATTACTGGAGCAATTTTTTCTAACTCCAATAGGACACTCTCGTCAACTAAATCACCTGCATGTAAGATTAAATCTACACCTTTAAAGCCTTCAATAACTTCTTTAGGCAATCCATTAGCTCGTCTTGAAATATGCGTATCAGAAAGAACTCCAATCATAACTTTCACCTCACTCAATATATTCTTAATATGATATAATAGTCACAAGAATATTAACTCAAATTTCGCAGTTTGTAGAAAGCCTCGTTTAAGGGCATGGCATATATAGGGAAAAAGCGACGCCTAAGTCAGCTCGACCAATCAAAACTAACAAATAACAGAAAGAATTAGGACAAAACTAAACTTTCTTTAAAGTATAAAGTTATGCAGAGCTGACTTTTCGAAGGAGCTTTTTCCCTATATATGCCATGCCCTTAAACGCGCCCTTCCACCACCCTACGAAATTTGAAATATTAATATCCGAAAGGAGAAATATCATGCATAATAGCCTTCAATTTTCCCATAAACTTATCAAATCTAAAGTTCAGCCAGGTGATCTGGTCATTGATGCTACAGCTGGAAATGGTCTTGATACCCTTCTATTGGCCCAATTGGTAGGCAAAAAAGGAAAGGTCTACAGTTATGATGTACAGGCCTCTGCCTTAGAGCAAACACGAAATAAGCTCGAAAAAGCAGACCTTTTAGATCAAGTCCGTCTTATCCATCGCGGTCATGAAACCATAGATCAAGACCTGGTTTTTGATCAATATGTACGCGCAGCGATGTTCAATTTAGGTTATCTCCCTAGCGGTGACCATTCTATTATTACTAAATCAAAAACAACTTTAAAAGCTCTCAAAATTTTAACAAAACATCTACTTCCCCGAGGAATCATCACCATTGTTGCCTATCATGGACATACCGGAGGAAGAGAGGAATTAAACCACCTATCTCAATTTATCACAAACTTAGATCAACATCACTTTGAAGTACTACAATATCAATTCATTAACCAGATTAATGAGCCTCCTATTCTATTTGTTATTGAAAAAAGGTACCACAAAGGTACCATCACAAAATAAATCAATAACCAACTAATTCAAAGGTGGGTTTCGGGCCAAAACCCATCTTTGATTAATTTTTCATTTCAAATCCTCTTACGCTCCCCGCAATAAGCTACTCCTCCACATGTGTAGCCATTATAATTCGTCAATAAATAATTTATTTATCTTAAAAAATCAATCATCCCAAATCCTAAATTATTAAAGGAACCTAGACCCCAGGAATAAGCTAATTCTAATGCTCGTAAAGGTCCAGACATTTTAAATTTAAAAAGATAGCATTTAATATTTTTTCCTTGATAATGAATTAAGTTAGCTGCTCGTTCTAGATCAAATTTTTCAGGATCAATAATAGTAAACTGAATTTCATCAGGATCAAAACTTTTTCCATCAATCTGTTCTGCTTTAAAAGCTAAATCTTTTCTTAATAAATCGTAGAATTCACTTTGTAAAGGATGGCAAAAAACTTCTCGCCCATCAAGTCTAATAACTGATGTAACCACAGGTGCCAACATAAAACAAGCCATTTCCTGTGGCATAGCTGGATCTTTTATCATCTGATGTCTTTCCACAGTAAATGTATTTTTACCAATCATAACTTGATAACGCCCAATCATCCCATCAATCAAAATATCAGCCAGATCATCAATGGGGGTCGAAATAAGCCATTCCCCTTCTCCACGGACAATTAGCCCTTGACGGGTTGCTCTATAATTTTCAAAAAGCACTCTGGAGAAAGTGTAAGGTTTAATTGGCTCATTACAAATAATCATTCCATCTTGAAAATATTTTTTGGCTAATTGAGGATCTACATCATTTACAATTTCAAATATCAGATTATTCAAATCAGCATTGTAATTGTAATCAATTAATTGTTCTTTAATAGTCTTTAATTTGAGGCGAAGTCGCATCAACTTTTCCCTCCTCTGAATCATCCCTGATCTTTGGCCCGGATAGAACAGGTCTTCTTCGGTTCTTTCTTTATATTTAATTCGATCTTTCTCTAAATTTTCCTCTAAACGATATAAAATCTGCTAAATTAAGTTCATGCTTGCTCAATTTAGAAGATTTTAACAGAATATAATCATACAATATGTACTGCTTATTCATTGCTCATCATCAATAAAGCTTCTCGCAAAAGTTTACCTGCAACAAAAGCAGTAGCTTTGGCTGGATCGTAATCAGGAGCAACTTCAACAATATCAAAACCAACTATATTCATATCTTTTAACATATAAACGCTATCAATTAACTCTCTTGAAGAAATGCCACCCGCTTCAGGTGTTCCAGTACCTGGTGCAAAAGCAGGATCTAAAACGTCTATATCTATTGTTACATAAACAGGTCGGTTTCCTATAGACTGAATTACTTCTGGAATTGCTTCAATTACTTTCGCTCGATAAAGATTTGTATTTTCTCTTCCCCAAGCCAATTCTTCAACTGAACCCGAACGAATCCCTAACTGATAAATATTTTTACCACCCATCATCCGTGCACAATGCCCAATAACGGTTGCATGGGAATTTACTTGTCCCCAAAATTCTTCTCTAAGATCTGCATGAGCATCGAAATGAATAACTGCTAAATCAGGGTAGTAACGATAAACTGCCTTAATTACTGGCCATGAAATTAAATGCTCACCACCTAAAAAGATCGGTTTTTTACCCGCCTTTAAAATAATCTCTGCAGCCTCTTCTATCATATCTAAAGAGCCTTCAACATCCCCATATGGCACTTCTAAATCACCAGCATCATAAAATCTTACATCATCCAAACTTTTCTCTAATTCAAAACTAAACTCTTCCAAACCATATGAAATGTTTCGAATCCCTTCTGGTCCAAATCTAGCTCCTGGACGAAAACTTGTGGTAAAATCCATGGGTGCGCCCACAACAATTAACTCTGCACCTTCTGGTGTTTCCTGACTACCCAAAAAGCGTAACGTAGCCGTCATTTCATTCAGTTTATCCATCTCAATTCCCCCTTTGAAATAATCTATTTAGCTAGCTAAATAGATTTTATTTAACAACTTTTTAGGATTCCTACTCCTCACCCACAGGAAATGGGAACTATTCTGAAAACCCCTTTCAAAAATGTTATTATAAACTTATTATGTTTGGACAGTTAATTCACAAACAAAGTTTGGTAACGAAAAAGCAGATTGATGGATTTTTTCATTATAATATTTAGTACTGGAAGAAATAGATTCTGCTCTACTCATATCTGCATCTTCAGGTTTATATTTCTTTGAACCCATTGTAAAACTCCAAAGACCACTTGGATATGTAGGAATACTTGCTAGGTATAATTTAGCTATCGGGAATAGCTCACTGATTGCTTTATTCGTATCCCTAATTAAATCTTTATTAAAAAATGGTGACTCAGTTTGAGCTACAAATAGTCCATCTTCTTTTAAAGCATTATAAATATCTTGATAAAAATCTTTAGAGAATAATCCTACTGCAGGGCCAATAGGTTCAGTCGAATCAACTAAAATTACATCATATGTGTTTTTACTTTCTTTAATATGTTTGATTCCATCAGCCACAAACACTTTAACCTTTGGATCATCCAAACCACAAGCGATGTCAGGTAAATACTGCTTGCTATATTCAATCACTTTTTCATCGATTTCAACAAGATGAGCTTCTTCTACAGACGGATGCTTGATGAGCTCTCGAATAGCTCCTCCATCTCCTCCTCCTATAACAGCAATTTTTTTTGGACTTGGATGAGTAATCATCGGAATATGACTGATCATCTCATGATAAACAAACTCATCCCCCTCTGTAGTCATAACCATCCCATCTAAAACTAACATCCGTCCAAATTGTTCAGTGTCAATTACATCCAATCGTTGAAAATCAGTCTCCTCAGAATGAATAGTTCTAGCAATCTTAGCAGTAATTCCAAATTTCTTTGTTTGATATTCTGTGTACCACAGTTCCATAATTTTTTCCCCCTCATCCTTTTAAATTTTATTCACTATTATCTTTTTTGCAAAAATATTACATCACATATAGAGTAAAAACCCTATGATATCTATATATTAGTAAATATCATAGGGCAAGAAGGTATAAAAGAAAAACCCATCCGTATTCTAAGATACCTTCACATTCGAATCTTTCTTAAAAATTCCTCTTTTCACTTCATTTGCTGTCACAGATTCCGCACCAAACTTTTCTATTAGATAATCTACGGCATCCCATGGATTTAGGCTTTCGCCACATGTAAAAACATCAATTGCAGCATATCCTAATTCTGGCCAAGTATGAATTGTCAGATGAGATTCAGCGATGACTACAACTCCACTAACTCCTTGTGGTGAAAACTTATGAAAGGCTACCTCACGAACCTCGGCTCCCGCCGATAAAGCAGCATCAACCATCACTTTTTCAACATTCTTAACATTATCAAGAAACTCTACTTTGCAATCATAAGCTTCTACCAATACATGGCGGCCCAAAGCACCTCCGAATTGACCCTGCATAAGCAATCCTTCCTTTCTTATGGGGATTTGTGATTTTGGGATGTATCATCCTTAATTTCATTAAATTTATTTTAGCAAATTACACGAAAAAGTCAATAACTTTTTCTAAAAAAATTCTTGAATTACAGGAAAAATTCGAATTTTTCCTTAAAAATAGCGATTTTCTTAATTTAGGTGGATGATAATGCATATATAATTCATATACACCAAATATTATTTGAATTGTTCACATCATTTATTCCTATATAATACTATCTCTAAAATATCATTAGCAAAATTCACTTCAGCTTTATTTGTCATCATTCCTACAATAGAAAGTTCAGTATCTACATCACATTCGCCAGTTAATTCCCAATAATATTCTTCCATCTCTTCTTGTTTTGGATAATTTAAACATTTGATCAATCTATTTATTTTTTCTTCTTTTATATTATTGCAATTGCTTTTAATTTGTATTTTCCAATAATCTTCTCTATTCTCTAACTTAACATCAATATCTGTTGAATCCATGGATAAACAATACATGATTAATTCATCAATTATTTTCGAAATTCTCTTTTTATCGTGTTTCATTAATCTTCATCCTTCCTAAAAGCTTCAATAAGCGGTATTAATAAAGCTGCGACTAACCCTCCTGCAAATCCATTGTTATACAGATTAAAACCTCCATGCAATATTCCAACATTTAAAACTACTGAAGAATGTATAAAACCTGCCAACACACCATATTTCCAACCAAACTCGCCTGCAATGGGCGCTAGAGTAGTCCCAAATAACGCAGCCAATAATATTGCTGGTTCATTTATACTCCATATTTTTGTTACACTTCCTATAAATACTCCTAAAAAAATAGGCAAAATATTTTTTACATGTTTACCAAAAGCTCCAAATCCTACAATCGTAAATATACCTCCAATAGTTGGCCCATTTAATGCCCCTCCAACTAATAATATATACAACATAGAAACCAGTCCGTTTATGCCCATATTTATAAGAGTGATGCCGAAATTTTCTAAAAAAATAAAATCAGTCACAAGTCTTCCGTGATATTGAAAAATATTTCTTAACCCCTTAAAAGACTTGTTATTTATATAAAATCCTACAATTATCATTAAAACAAATATGATTAACAAATATAATCCTAAAATTAAATTATTATTAGTTGTCCAAATCAATCTTTTTTGTGGTAAAAATCCATATGATTTTAATAATGAAACAAGTATAGTTCCAATAAGACCCGCTGTAAATCCAATATTATATAAATTAAAGCCTTGATGAACTCTCATCATATAACTAGATATGGGTGGTAAAATAAAACCAATGCATAGTCCAATTAAAAGTGCAAAAGAAATATTAAAAATTATTGGATAAGTTTTATTAAACATTAGTTGGGTTACTATTGGTGCCATACTCGTACCCATAAGCGCTATATGTATATATTTTGAAAATTTATCATTTTGAAATTTTGCGTATAAAAACACACCAACGATTATCGGCCATACATTAAAAATATTTTTTCCGAACAACGCAAATCCAGCAACCAAAAATATAGATACAATTGATATTCCGCTAATATTAATTTTTAATTTGTATAACATATAGATAGCTATAAGAGTTAATAAACCAGAATTCACAAAAGATGCTCCAATACCTCCAACTCCGATATAATCTGTAATTAGTAAATCTGGCTCAATACTAATCTTATAAAGTCCAGTAATTATATTTATTGGTTTATCTACTAACATTCCAAATAAAAGCAAAGATAAGGCGAAAAATGTCAAAAACAATAATTTTCCATTATTAGGAAATACGCTTTTTTCAATTACAATATAATTTTCCTTTACTGAATCTTTGATAGCAATTCCCCTTTCTTTCATTTTTTAAACAACTCTCATCAATTACACCGTTTATTTTAATCATCTCTGAATATATTTTAGCATACAACAATCTCCAAATCAAGGTATAAATTTACTTCAATAGAGTATTAAAAATATAGTTAAGGTAATTCACTTAACTAGCCTTCGATTAAGCGAATTACCTTAACTATTTTTGCGAATATCTTTATTTCTACTATTTTGCAAACGTTCCATTTGGCGCATCAATCACACGTAAAATATTTACCTCTTCACCAGTTTCGACATCGTAGTAAAACAGATATGTTTCTTCCTGATATTTACAACGAGCCTCCCAACATAATTTTTCACCTAACCCTAAGGTTGGAATCAAGGCAAGTCGAGTAGATTCCACATCAAATCGTTCACTTAAAAGCTCACGCACCTCAGATTCAGTGATCTTAGATTCAGGGAGATCCCGTTTCCGATGTGACATAAGATAACCCATTGCTTCATAACCAACTATCTGACCATTGTCCATAGCAACTTTGCATTTTATCAAATCTGGATAAATGATCACATCATCCTCTTTATAGGCATAAGAGATAGTAAGTACGTTATCTTCAATCCAAGAATAGGTAGGAACCATATCAGTGAAATTACGTTCCTCTAGGAACTGATCACAACGTTGGACTGCACCTGCACGAGTAATCTTTTGATCTCCCACTTCTCGTGGATTAATAAACCAAATTACATGTCCCCCTTTTTTTGAACATCCAATTGTAGTGTGATTTTGAGAATCATTATTTGGTTGAATCGTATATTGATAAGCTGGCATTTTACCTTTCGCATTATCAATATCTTTGATTACCAAATTTGGATTTCCATCATATTCTACAAAATTTGTACAAATCTCTCGTCCCTTATCATTAGAGATATTTCCTCCTGTCAATCCTTTAGGCTGTTGTTGATCAATGTGATCAGAAAATGGACCATCATAAATTAAAGTTGGAAAAGGTTCATTACTTTCCACTAAATTTTTAAAATTATTGGAAAGAAGTTGATTATCGGCATCATCAACTGTATTTCGTGCTCCTTTAATCAATTCGCCAACTCGTATGGTTCCATCATTAACTTCCCTTTGTAAATCTAAAAGAGCTTGTGAAAGATTAGCACATTGACTTCTTAGAGACTGTAACTTATCTCTTTGATCGCCCGTCACTGTCCGTTCTTGTAAATTTTCTTTTGACAACGCTCGACAATAATCTCCAACCTGAGTTAGGAATTTTGATGTTTTCATCAAAGTAGCATTGGAAATAGGGAGTTGGTTTAGCTGCTCTTGAGCAGCAGCGGCTGCAGCAGAACAATCATCCAAATTACGAATAAATTGTTCCTGACCATTGGCTACAATTCCTTTACCCAAAAAACTATTAACATTTTCACACCGATCCACTAATTTGTAAAATGATTCTTTATATTGGTTTCCTAAAAAAATTTCTAAATTTTGACGCGTTTTATATTGGTTATAGCCCCAAATACCTGTTCCTATCAGTAAAAGGGCGATTACCGCGACTGGAATTATCCATCTAGTTTTCATTTCAGCTCACCTCCTACTTTCCAAAAACATGATCTCCGTATTTTACAATTATTTGTCTTGACCAAATCCATTTACTTACTTTTTTTGACGGATTCCAGAAAAATGTACAACCATATGTAGGATCCCAACCATTCATAGCATCTCTGGCTGAACGGTAATTTTCAGAGGTAGGTGAGAGATTAAATTGACCGTTCGCAACAGATTCAAATGCTAAAGGCTGATAAATTACACCAGCAATCGTGTTAGGAAATTTTGAACTTCTAACCCGGTTCAACAATACAGCACCAACAGATACTTGTCCAATATACGGTTCTGCCCTCGCCTCAGCATGAATTAGTCGAGCCAGCAAATCAAGATCATTATTATTTGTAATTCCTTTTGTTCCTGTGCCTGTAGTTCTCTGAGTTTTAGTACTAAAACCACAAGCCGCCCAGGTTTTAGCACCCACAATTCCATCCACCATTAATCCATTCTTCCGCTGAAATAACTTTACAGCGGCACTCGTTGAAGCACCAAAAATACCATCAACAGCACTCTTATAATAACCCCATTGCTTCAAACGTCTTTGCAAAGCAGAAACATCTGATCCACGACTTCCCCAATAAAGAGTACGACCTCCCTGGGCATCTGTTGTAGCTAATTCCCATGTTGATACTCCAATCATGACCAAGATGGAAAGCAAGATAATTACAGCGATTTTTGACTTCATAATATGCTAACTTAACCTCCTTTAAAGATATTTTTAAAGTTCCACCTTTTATCTCTATCTTGTACATTTTTATTATCGTTAATCCATAAAAAAATATAAATAAAATGATTAGCCCACAAAAAGTATTTTAGTCGCACTTGCATACCATATAAAGTACTGACCTCGCCAATTCAGTACTTTATATAGTATGCAAGCTCTTGTGCGACTACTTTTTGTGGGCTAATCATAAAATATACCCTCTAGATATTCTTAGCATTTGGCTAAAAATATCTAGAGGGTATATTATTTCATAACATTTCTATATGATAATCCAATAATTCTATATCGAAATTATTTTCTATAAATAAGACCACATTTTCAAGAACTCTATGTGCTTGTGCACTATCATTACTAACATAGGCCAGGCCAATCTGAGACTGTTTATGTATATCCATATAATCTACTTCAGATATTGATACATTAAATTTAGATTGTACACGTCCTAATATACTTTTAATAATCCTTCGTTTTTCTTTCAAAGAATTAACTTGAGCCATCCTAACTTTCATCTCACATATCCCAACAACCATGACATCACACCCCTTAATATTTAAGAGTTAAGAGTTAATAATCTTATACTCCAAATTATTAATTATTCAACTTAGCAATTAAAATGCAAAGCCTCGTTTAATGGCATATATAGAAAAAAAGCAACGCCTAAGTCAGCTCGATCAGGCAAAATTAACTATTAAAACAAAGTATTAGCACTAAGCTAAGCTTTCTTATTAAATACAAAACTATGCAGAGTTGACTTTTTTAAGGATCTTTTTTCTATATATGCCATTAAACGCAGCCTTGCACCCAAATCGCAAAAAATAATTAATTATTTCTTCCGCCAACAATGAAGATAATAATCATCTTCATGACCACCTTTAGGTTGAACTTCAAAACCTTTTTCCTGCAAATAGCGAATCAAATCATCAGCATCTTGAGCATCAGCACGATTCAAAGTTAGAATCAATCTTTCATCTTTACCTAAAGAAGTTAAAATCTTATCTAACCTCTCAGTATGATCATCATACCCTTGGACATGAATATACTCTTCTCCATCTACAAAGATTTCGTGAATCGTGATCGCCTCCCTTTTTATAAGTAGTGTTTACTTGACGCAAGGGAGATTATACTCTTAAGAAATTCTATAAATCTTCCTCCGATCTAACTTGAATGCCATGTAATTTTAACAATGTTGCTGTTACTCCAGAACCAAGTTTCTTTTTACCCTCAAAACTACCATCATATATCTGACACGATCCACAGGAAGGACTTCTTTCTTTTAAAATAGCTTCAGTAGCTCTAGATAACTGAGCAATATGTAATGTTTCTTCAGCCCCTCGAATAAATGACTCGCTTACATCCAATCCATCCTGAGTGACTACGCTAGCTTCCTTAGATAACACATCAGCTCCATCACCATTTGTTATCTCTGCTGGACTTCTAGGAGTCGGTAATCCCCCTAACTGTTCAGGACAAATAGGAATCCACTGCTTATCCTTTAGATAAGCAAGAACATCTGGATGATTATTTCCTTCACCATTATATCTACAATTCACTCCAACTAAACAAGCGCTGACAAGAATCATATTTTTCCCTCCCTATTTCTTCCATTATACTATACGCAAAAAAAAATTGCAAAAAAAATCACATTGTAAAAGGTTATTAATATGATTTATAGAATATATTAATAATATTAATGCATATATTGAGGAGTGATTTCTATGAGCGACAAACCTGTTTTTGTATTTACATCAAAATATTTAGGTAGTGAAGCAGATGATCTTGGGGATATATTAATTCGCGGACTTTTCCGCAATTTAACCAAAGTTGACCCAAAACCGCAAGTTCTCATCTTCTTAAATTCTAGTGTAGAATTGTTAATTAGCCCAGAAATTCAAGAAAATCTTGATATTCTTGAAAAACAAGGTACAAAAATTCTTGTCTGTGGAACCTGTGTGGATTATTTTGAACTGCGTGATCAGATCAGAAGTGATCGTCTTTCTAATATGGGTAAAATTCTAACCACAATTTCCAATGCATCAAAGGTGATTAATTTCTAATGAGCTATATATTAATCTCCTTCGAATCACCACATCATACTATCAAAGCAGATAAAACTTTAGAAAAGTCTTCTATTAATCGGATGGTATATCCCATTCCACGAGAGATTTCTAAAGACTGTGGAATGGGACTAAGACTTCTACAATCTGATCTAGATCAAGCTTTAAAATTATTTCAAGAAAATGATATTTTATTCAAACATGTTTTTCCAGTTGATAAAAATGATAGATTATCTTTACTAGATCGTTTCAATTCAAAAGACCAGCAAATATAAGTTAGTGCTCTGCACTCTTTTGCTGGTCTTTTCTTTGTATTTATAAAAACTTTTATGGAATGATAATATTAAAATGAATATTAGGGGGATTACATGAATTATTTACATACTGCAACAAAATTAATACTAGGCTATGCATTTCTTTTTTTGTCAACTAAAATGATCGGAAAACAACAAATTAGTCAGACCTCACTCTTTGATTTCATTTCAGCAATGGTCTTGGGAGAAATTATTGGAAACGCCCTATATAATCATCAACTGAGTTTCTGGTATGTCCTGATGAATTTGATAATCTGGGTTTTCCTCAAATATATTACTGAAAAAATTATACTTAAATCTGTTAAACTAAGATCCCTCTTAGATGGAAAACCTTCAATTCTTATCCACAATGGAGAGATTGATCAAAAACAATTAAAAAAAAACAACCTAAGTATCCACCAATTCTCTATGATGATGCGCGAATCTGGAATCTTTTCTATCAATGAGGTTCAATATGCCTTACTCGAAAATAATGGACAACTTTCAATAATGAAAAAACCCGAATACCAAAATCCAACTATTCAGGATTTAAACCTTCCCGTCAAATCTCAATCACTTCCGATAATTATGATAGCTGATGGGGAAATCCTCAAAGAAAATTTAACAACATATAAAGTCAATGAAAGTTGGCTTAAGAAAGAGTTGGAAAAAAAGGGTTATCAGATCAAAGAAGTTATATATGCAGAAATGACCGAAGATCAAAAAATAACTATAATTACAACAAACAATAAAGTTTAGATAATAACGTAGTTATTATCTAAACTTTATTTATCCGCAAATTTGACTTTTGTATTTATCATTCTCACTTTTATATTGTATATAGTCAACTTCATGACCATTTTTACGTGCTAACATGCATTGCAGTAACGTAAGTTCATAGAGTAATTCTAAACTACTTAAATCAACAGAATCTTTCTTATATGTAAAATCAGCATAATTATAAGCCATGCTATAATTTCCTGATTGATAGTAATACAGAGCCATACCATATAATGTTCGATTTACTTCCTTATAATCCTTATTT
>DAOVRZ010000077.1:0-29127 GCA_030627905.1 Halanaerobiales bacterium | reverse complement strand
AGGTTTCCCAAGAGGTTTCCCAAGAGGTTTCCCAAGAGGTTTCCCAAGAGGTTTCCCAAGAGGTTTCCCAAGAGGTTTCCCAAGAGGTTTCCCAAGAGGTTTCCCAAGAGGTTACTCTAATAATTTTTATAGCATCTTGTGTGTCAAGAAATGGCCCACAAAATACTAACTTTCCATCAAGAGTTAATCTTTTCAAATGCTCCACATGACTCTCTAATAACTCTTCAGTCAGAGTTCCACTTTTTTGATTTTTTAATGTAACTACAAAGGTCTTCATTCTATTCCACCATCCTTTATCCAAAAAAAATTATTTAATTACCCTAAGATGCAGGACAAATTCTTCCATCCAACGAATTATATTGCAAAAATAGTCTAAATTAATTTAAGAGGTGAAAAAAATGTATGGTATTCTAAAAGCACGTAAATGTCGAATAAATGAAGAGCAATATCAATCTTTTAAAGCTTATTATTGTGGACTGTGTGATACTCTCTCAACTCAGTTTGGTAATCTAAGCCGAATGACAGTTAACTATGATATGACCTTCTTCTATTTATTATTAGACAGTGTAGTAGACAATAGCCTAACCACAGAGGGATTCTGCCCTACAACACCCTGGAAAAAACGAAAAATCATCGTTAATGAAAAACTTCATTCATTTATAGGAGCAGTAAACATCTATCTTGCTGGACTCAAACTTCAGGATGATCTCCATGATCAGGAGAGCAAAAGCAAAAAGGTTATTTACCACGCTTTCAAAGGAAAAATAGACAAAGCTAAAGAAATCTTAACTGATTTAGGCATAGAGATAACACAAGCAGATACCCTATTCGCAGATCAACTGAATCAAGAAATATCAGGAAGTTCTTTGGTTGATTACTATCAAACTACAGCAAAAGGATTGGCTTTTCTTCTAAGAGAAGGCAGCAAGCAATTGAGCTTACACGAAAATACAAGTCAAATTTTAGAGAAATTAGGCTTTGAGTTAGGTAAGGTAATTTATATCATGGACAGTTTTGTAGATTACCCATCTGATACAAAAAACGAACGCTTTAATGCCTTGGCTAAAGCTTTCGGTGATCGTATTCAACTTATAGGAAATCTTTCTCCAGAAATTCGAGAAGAAATTTATACCGAACTTCAAAGTTCGTTAGAAAAAGTAAAACAGTTGACCAATAGTTTGGATCTAACCAAAAATCGAAAATTAATTGAACAGATTCTAGAAGAACTCCAATTAAAAGTTCTGGTTTTGGTCAAAAATACCCAAGATATGAACAAAATCGAAGAGTATGTTAAATCCGCTTCACCGATTTATCTATTAAAACACCCTACTTATTTCTTTAAAAGTCGTGCAGCTCATCGGCGCGATCGTCATCACCATCACCATGGCGGTTGCTGTTTAGACTGTTGCGATTGTGATGATTTAATCACAACAGCAATTTGCTGTGACGCCGCAGATTGCGATTGTGACGCCCTAGAGTGTCTAACCTCTGGTAACCCTTGTGAACTATTGGAGTGCTTCTGCTGATGATACCTGACATCAAAATATTTATTATTGGTGGAGGAATATTATTGTTGCTAGGATTAATCTATTTGCTAAAGCAACAAATTATACTATTTGCCCTAAACCGTGGTATTTCAATTATCCAAAAACTAATTCTTAAGGTATTCATAACAGTAAGTGATGCTACAGAGCCTATTTGGGTTTTAGTTGAATATCCAGCAAAAGATCGCTTTACACTAGGAATTCTTTCACAAACAGGAGAAATTAAATCGACAATCTATATACCTTCCGGGCCAAGAATTATTCCAGGGCAGGTAATCTTTATTGACAACAAGAACTGGCAGCATCTGAATATAAGCTTTGAAGAGGGTTTAAAAGTTATAATAACAATGGGATTAGCCTCAGGAACAAATGAAATTTCACGAAAAATTTGGAGTCGAATGGAGGATTTTTAACATTGATACTCAAAAAAATATATGAGAATAAATTGAACAAATATCGTAATAAGATAAATAATCAAATGGAAGAGATAGTTAATAATAAAATTGATGATGAAGAGATTCGAAAGCTAGCTAATTATGCATTAGAGAGTGGTCGACGATTCCGGCCACTTCTCTTTATCCTAGCCTATAAAATCTTTCAACCCGACTTAAATAATAAAATTTATCAGGCATCGGCAGCTATTGAACTCTTACACAAGGCCTCTTTAGTGCATGATGACTATCTAGATAGAGATAAGTATCGCCGCGGTAAGACTACCTTTTGCTATCAATATGGAGACAGGATGGCAGTAATTGTAGGCGATCTTCTAGTCAGTCTGGCATTTGAAGAATTTTTAGATGCTACAAAAAATCCTTATTTGATTAAAGAGTGGTCAAAATTATATCGTTTATTAACAATCGGGGAGATCAAAGATTTGCTATGGGAAGGAAATTGGGAGATTGAAACAGATAAACTCCAATCCATGATCTATGGGAAAACCGCTAGTTTTCTCGAATTTGTAATGAAAGCAGGTTCCTATCTAGCAACAACAGATCTATCAATAGCAACTCAAATGGGCCAGTTTGGTTTAGAGATTGGTTTTGCCTTTCAAATCATGAATGATTTTAATAATTGGTATGGTATTGAAAAAGAATTGGGGCGAACACCCAAAGGAGATATACAGTCTGGAAAGGTTAACCTCGTTACACAGATTGTACAAAAGTACCAGAAGACTATAAAAGATCCCAACGAGCTTACAAGTCAAATCATCGTTGAAGTTCAAAATCTAGCCCTAGTGCATATAAAAAATGCTCAAGAGGTTATAGACAATATTGATGTAAAAAACAAATATACAAAAGTTCTAGAACGTCTTTTAAAGGAATTTGATCAAAAATGGTTCTGGGTAGATCGAGATGATCAGTAATCTATTCTTTCTCTTACTTTTATTCATAAGTGGCATAAAAGATTTACGGCACCGTAAGATCAAACATTGGCAAATTCTTTTCTTTTTAGTTTTCATCCTCATCCAGATCGTTATGAAAAATTATCTTAATCCCTTTATCTTATGTAATTTCATAGCAGTAGTATTTATAGGTTGGATTGGATACTTAAATCAAATGGTGGGAGCTGCTGATGTCAAAGTTATTGGTCTCTCTTCCCTCTATAATTTTTACCATTATGATTCCTGGTGGGTCTGGTATACTGGACTACTTGCAGGAATCATAGATCTTTTTCTCGGTGCATTTTATTTTCATCCGCGTGGAGAAAATACTCCTCTTTTATTCTCCTGGACATTAGCTACTTCTTTTCTATATATCTGGTGGATGCTTAACTAATAGAAACTTGTCAAAAAAAACAAAAACCATCATCACACGATGACGGTTGTAATCTTCAAAGTAGAAATAAGAACAAGTTATTATTTCTTAAGTTTAAAGACTTCAGAAGAAGATTTGAAATCATTGTAAACATCTACCCCACCTATAAAGGAGAGGAAATTCGTCTTCTGAAATGTTTTTAAATATGGTCGGGCTAGCCAGATTCGAACTGGCGACCTCACGCCCCCCAGACGTGCGCGCTAACCAAACTGCGCTACAGCCCGACACAATTGTTATCTAACATTTAGTATCTTACCATATTACCCTAAGTAGTGTCAAGAGTATATTTAATAAAAATAATTTTTTAGAACAACTATTTTACAAAATTCAGTTCTTTTAATAATTGCATAATTTCATCTGGATAATCTGTAACTACAAAAACTTCTTGTAAAGAAGAACTGGTTTTCGCAATTATTTTAATTCCAGATGGAGTATTATATTTTAATTGTAAATAAGGGCGAATACCACTACCACTACGTCTATTAATCCGACCTGGAATGATGCTGTGTACTTCATTAAATTTAGCAACCTTAAGCAATAGTGGATAAATATCATCAATAATTGTATGCTCTCTTTTAATTTTGTTTGTTCGGTATTTACCACCCATATATGTCATCCTTTGCACCAACAACAAACGTTGTTTACAATCATTATAACATTATTCATAAAATGATGCAACAACATCTAGAGAACTGTATTATTTTGGAATTATTTGTTTTTTGAAAAACCAGCTTGCCCTAAGGATTTACCAATCTCCCAGTATTGACCACTACCATAGGTAATTAATTTTGCTTTTTCCATATCTAAACGCCCATTTTCATTGAGAATATTTTCATTAGCATGTACAGCAACAACTTCACCAATAAAAAGATCATGGCTACCAAGTTCTTGTATTTGAGTAACCTTACATTCTATATTAACAGGACACTCCGAGATTAAAGGTGCCTTTACTTTATCACCTGTAGTTGGGGTTAAGTGTAATTCTCCAAATTTATCTACATTTCTTCCTGAATTTATTCCACAAAAATCAGTTGCCCAGGCAAGATTTTCTGAAGGAATATTAACCACAAATTCTCCAGTCTCTTTAATCGTATCATAAGAAAAACGACTTTTCCGTACACTAATCCCAATAATGGGTGGTTCAGAACAGAGAGTACCTACCCAAGCAATAGTGATAATATTATTTTCCCCAGAGCCATTACAACAAGAAACCATTACTACTGGAACAGGACTTAAAACTGTACTCGGCTTTAATAATTTTTTTAACATAATCAAATCCTCCTTCTCAAAACATATAAAAACATAGACACATAGTCTAATTAGAACCAATAAATTTTACTAAACCTCCACAGTAGTTATATTAACACAATTTCTTATAGAATACATAGCAGTAATATATCCTATAACAGTCTTCACATAAAGAGATTAGGTTATCAATGCTATTATCACCTTTTAAGTTTAATAACTTCAGAAGGAGATTGCACCAACATAGAAGGTAAACTCCCACCAAAAGGTAATTCCAACAAGATAGTTTACCCCCACTTACAGAAGTTGGGGGACATTTATGCTCTCTGAAAACCCTTCCGAAAATGTTGTTAAATCTTTCTGTAAACGAAGCACTGTATAATTTATCTTCAACGCCCAGCAAAAAAATCCTTTAAATTTTATCCATTAAAAGGAACATCGAAACACCTATGTTTAAACTATGTATTTCTTGTGCATGTCCGAAATTAAAACTATTTCTAAAATCGTATCCTTCTAAATACTATTTTTATTCAATGAAGAGGCAAAATATTCTCAATTAATTTGAATAGTTTTTTTGAAGTTTCTCATAATATAAGTATGAGTTATTCTCTATGAATAACTCTTAAAGCAGGTGCCAAACTTCTCCACACAATTTGGCACCTGTTAGGTTACTTCGCTCATTATTTTTTTTGAAATAATACCCAACCACACACCACTAATCCCGTCCCAAGGAGCATAAGATACATCCAACCTGGTACCGCAGCCAAAATCACACCAAATCCCATCAGGCAAAGAAAACCACCCAATATATACTGTAGAGAGCTTTTTGTATATGTAGAATGTGATTTGAATCTTGTTCTCCAAAATCGCTGCCAACGAGGTCTTCTATTCTTCATTCACTCCCCCCTCTCCAGATATAACAACTTCTCCTCCATTAGTTTATGCATTACAAAGCTAAATTGTTAATGTTGTTAAAGTCGTAGATTCAGGTAGGATAAAGGCGATATTAAGAGAAAATTAGATATATTTTGTATAGATAAGCGTATTTAGACTATTATCAAGTTGAAAGTTCCTATAACGTGAGCTATAATAAGTGAGTGCTTAGGAAAATAAATACACGGGTATAGCTCAGTTGGTAGAGCAGTGGACTCCAAATCCACGTGCCGCGAGTTCAAGTCTTGCTACCCGTGCCACATATGCCGACGTGGCTCAATTGGCAGAGCAGCTGATTTGTAATCAGCAGGTTATCGGTTCGAGTCCGATCGTCGGCTCCACATTTAAAAGCAAAAGGTTGTTGAAAAATCAACAACCTTTTTTATTTTGAAAACTTTCTAAAATAAAAAAAGTAGTTGCCTATAAAAATTTCCCACAGAATTGGAAGATTTTTATAGGCAACTACTTTTTTATCACTTAAAATCGTCTAAAGTAAAATACTCAAAAATTCCACCGATTTCAAATCCAACTGTAAAAGCGTTTTTTTCATTTAAGCCACGGGCCAGATTAATTCCGAAACCAATATCATCATTCATCTGATTAATATCTCCAAATCCTAAATATAAACCAATTCCAACTGCTGTTTTCGGTCTTTCAAATCCTTCTGCTATATCCCCAGTCCAAGCATTTCCTGATACCAGATATGCCTTTCCAAAAAGATTAACTATATCATACGAAAACAAATTCTTCTGATATTCAATTTTAGCAGAATACATATTTTCACCAGAAAAAGCATTATCTTCAAATCCGTCTAAAGAAACATGAGGAATCATTAATAAACCATCTATATATGTATTTAAGAATCCCAACATTTTGTTTTTAAAATTTGGAGTTATATTCATATCAGAACTTCCAAGATAAAATCTTTGTTGTGCTGGATAATTTCCTCGGAGAGTTCCTATCTCTGTCGATAAAATCAATTGATCTGTTTTAGATATGTCAAAATATTTCTCCAAGAAAGTATTTACTTTAATATAGTCAAAATCAGTACTTTCCAATGGAACTCCATAAGAAATCTGTAGTGATCCAAGAAAATCATTATAACTTCCAATAATAGTAGGCATAATCCTAATATCTTTTCCTGAATCAAATACGTATCCACCAGGACTATTAGCAGGTTCTAAATTGCTATATCCTACTTTCAAATCTACATAATAAAAGCCGTCTAATAAATATTTTTCGTGCATTATACCAAGATTCATTCCCTGACTCCGCTGCCAATATGGCTCATTCCCAAAGATTCCTTTGTACTCAACGATATCAAAAATATCACCATAATAATAATTAGATCCATGAGCATACATATAATCTAAACCGATATTAGCACTTTTTTTAGAAAAACTATAACCTAAAAATCCAGTTAACATATCTTCACCAGCCAACCCTGACAAAAAAACTTGGCTTCCAAAAACCCAGTTCTGAACTGGATTATAACAAATTATTGGCTTAATTTTAAAAGAAAACCTATACTCACCGTGATCTTCTAATGTTTCTAATTCAACCAAATCATACATTATTTCTTCTTCCTCAGCTAAACTAGAAATAGAACCTAACATAAGAAAAATCATCATTCCAACTACTACAAATTTTATTTTTCGCATGTCCAAACCCCTCCTGTCAACACATTAATATAAGTCTTCTTCACTACTTTACAGAATCCTTTACATATAAATAAATTTTTTTTGAAAAATTTATTTTAGGTTTAATAGATTTGTGCTATAATATGCTAGGGATATTTAGTAATGCGAAGTATTTTTGAAAGGATCTGCTCAAATGAAAAAAAGCATATTTGGATATATCGAAAAAATCAAGTCCTTCAACAGGGAAGCAAAACTTTTTTTGATCATGGCCTTTCTTGTTTATCTATTAAATGGGTGTTATTAGGTTATTTTCAATTTGTATCTAAGTTCTTTGGGGTATGCGTCAGATTTTATAGGTACATTAGCCTCAATTCGTCTAATTATTGGAGCTATTTTAGGAATTCCATTAGGTTTAGTATAATGATCGGAGTAGGAGCAGGATTAATTGTTCCACTCTTCAATATCTTCTTGAGAAATCGTCTAGAAGCAAACGATTTTCAAATTGGAACACTTATCAGTATAACTCAAATTGCAACATCTATAGGATGTCTTTTCACTCCTTATTTGGTTCGATATTTTGGGCAAATACGAACTGTAGTTATTTCCCAACTTTCATCAATACCATTTTTACTAATTATAGGGGGAGTACCTTATTTTTCTATTGTAAGTGTTGCTTATTTTCTAAGATCTACTTTAATGAATATGGTCAATCCCATCGTCGCATCTGTCTCTATGCAGATTGTAAACGAAGATGAACGCGCAGCAGCCAGCAGTATTATTCGAGCAGAAGTCTGGGGAGGGGCATTGGAGTCTATCTCAGTGGCATCATTATGGTAGGTGGACATTATCTATTGCCTTACATACTTACTTGTCTCCTCTATTTAGGAGCGTCATTAGTCTTTTATTTCTCTTTCCGGTCAGATGAAAATCTTGTTCGGCATAATTCGAAATCTTTAGCAAATTGAAAACGCCCCTAAAATGGGGCGTTTTTGTTGATATTATTTAGAATCCAAATTTATCACGAATATAGTTTTGTACTTCACTAATAGCAATTCGATCTTGTTCTAAAGTATTACGATCCCGAATAGTTACTTTATGATCTTCTAAACTATCAAAGTCTACAGTTATACAATATGGAGTACCGATCTCATCTTGACGACGATAACGTTTACCAATACTTCCACTCTCATCATATTCAACATTATAGATTTTTTTAAGTTGGTCATAAATATTCATTGCTACTTCTTTTAATGGCTCTTTCTTTGTTAATGGCAGAATGCCAACTTTAACTGGAGCAATCTCTGGATGGAAGTCCATATAAACACGAGTATCACCCTCTACTTCATCTTCAGAGTATGCATCTACTATGAAGGCTAACATTGCTCTATCTACACCAAGAGAAGGTTCTATAACATATGGAACAATATGTTCCTTAGTCTGTGGATCAAAATAGGTTAATTTCTTTCCAGAATGCTCAATATGAGCTTGTAAGTCAAAATCAGTCCGATTAGCAACTCCCCATAACTCTTCCCAACCGAATGGGAATTCAAAGATCAAGTCAGTAGTTCCTTTAGAATAATGAGAAAGTTTTTCTTGTGGATGATCATGAAATTTAATCCGTTCAGGCGATACACCTAAATTTAAAAACCAATTCATAGCAAAATTTCTCCAATAACCAAACCACTCATCATCCTCGCCAGGTCTAACGAAAAACTCCAACTCCATCTGCTCAAACTCACGGGTTCTAAAAATAAAGTTACCTGGAGTGATCTCATTTCTAAAAGCTTTTCCAATCTGAGCAATACCAAAAGGCAACTTAACTCTTGCAGTATCTACTACGTTCTTAAAATTAGCAAAGATACCTTGAGCTGTTTCAGGACGCAAATAAAGTGCTTCAGAGCTGTCCTCTACCACTCCTTGGAAAGTCTTAAACATCAAGTTGAAGGCTCTGGCCTCAGTCCAATCTACATTACCACAGGTTGAGCATTTAATTTCATTGTCTTTGATAATTTGAGTCAATTCATCTTCACTCTTACCTTCCACATCCATTTCCAGTGCCTTTTCGATTAGGTGATCTGCTCGGAATCTAGATTTACAGGTTTTACAATCGATTAGTGCATCGTTAAAATTAGAAAGATGACCAGATGCTTCCCAAGTCTTAGGATGCATTAAAATGGCACTATCTAGCCCAACAACATCATCCCGTTCACGAACAACACGTTTCCACCAAGCCTCTTTTACATTTCTCTTCAACTCAGAACCCAATGGTCCATAATCCCAAGTATTTGCCAATCCTCCGTAAATCTCAGAACCTTGATAGATAAAAGCTCTACGCTTACATAATGAAACGATTTTGTTCATCAATTCTTCGCCACGAATCTCTTTTTTCATCATTTTGCCTCCTTTTGCTATTGGAAAATGCTAGAAAATAACAAAACCCTCAGGTCATTATGACCTGAGGGTCCAATACGGACGGTTCCACCTCAGCTGTCAATCTATATGAAAAAGATTGACCACTTAATTTTCGGTACTTTTAAAACTGGTGCCGTTTCACAGAATATTTCTGCAGAGCTTCCACTATCCTCTACTCGCTATAAGAAAGATATTTTGCTACTATTTCCAGCCATACCCGATATTTAGTTTCTAAGCTTAATTATAGTACAAGCTATTTAAAGTTGTCAAGGGGTTTGTGATTTACATAATTTTTTTTAAACTTAGTACTGATTCGACCACAAAAAGTATTTTAGTCGCACTTTCATACCATATAAAGTATTGACACCACCATTTCAATACTTTATATGGTATGAAGGCTTTTGTGCGACTACTTTTTGTGGGCTAATCAGTACATTTCCTCCCCTTTATCTCCACCTTTTTGCATTGATCCTTTAGCTCCAGCAATCTGAACACCCATATGAACATCTTTCACTCGATCCAAAAGTGGAGCCACCCTATTCACTACTTCAAAGGCCGCGTCTTTCGCTTCAGGACTATCTACTTCTCCTGTCAAATAAACATCACCCTCTTCCACATGTACTTTCACCTGTGCAGGGCTTACACGGTTATCTTTACCTAATTCATGACGTATAGTGGCCGCGACCATCTCATCCCCACCTGTCCCACCTTGATGTGAATGAAGTTTATTATTTACATTTCGAACCCCATATGCCATTGATGCTAATTTACCTGCTAGTTCCTTGTCTTCAACGCTCTCTACAGTACCTTTTAAAATAACAGTTCCTTTCTTCACAGAAACTTCAATTAAACTTCTGTTTATATCCGAGTCTTCTGAAAACATATCAACTACATTATTATGAACAGTAACATCATCTATGGGACTACCATTTCGATCCCTCTTAAGTGTTAATCGACTAACTACTTCTTTTACGCCCATTACTTCCATCGTTGCCATTAAAGCCTCTTTCTCTTCAGCAAGATTATCCACTTCACCAAAAAGTTGCACCATTCCTTTTCTCCCAGCTACACCTATCTTGTAAAATTTTTCATCTTTTTCGATTAACGATTTCTCAACAGCACGTTCTAAATCATTATCTTTGATTCGTCTCTCCATTCCAATAACCAAACGATTCACTACATCCTGCACACCATCTATTCCACGAACTACCTCCTCAGCATATTCTCGCTCTCCTAAAACATCTACCACACCATCAAGATGAACAACTCCATCTTCTGTATCTACCTGAATATCCATCGCACTTACTTCCATATCCTCTGCTAAAGCCTTTTTAATCTCTATACTGAGATCCAAATCTTTTTTCATCTTACAACCTCCTTTTCAGGATTTGTGAGGAGAGGAACTTCCTTCTGAAATGTCGTTAAATAACCCTCGTTCAACAATAGTTTTCCCAAAAGTATTAAAACGTTCCCGTAAATCATTATCATCTTCTGCCTCTACAATCAATTTTAGAATATTCCCTTCAAAAGTCTTGGCCTTTTCTGAATCTTTAATAATACATTCTAATTTTCCAATGACCGATTCAAAGAGATTGATCTTTTCGTGTAAAAGATTAACTATATTTTCTTCAATCGTTGCAACAGTTGAAAAATTATATATTTTTACGTCATTTTTCTGCCCAAGTCGGTGAATCCGTCCTATTCGTTGTTCAATTCGCATTGGATTCCATGGAAGATCATAGTTAATCAAGGTATCACAAAATTGGAAGTTCAACCCCTGCCCACCTGCTTCTGTACTAACTAATACATCCCCTTTTTGTCGAAATATAGCCTTCACCCATTCCTTACGGTTCGCACTCATCGAACCATTAAAAGCAACTGGAACCAGATCATTTGCCTGCAAAAATTCACAAAGTTTCCATTGAGTTGCTCGAAATTCTGTAAAAATGATAGCCTGTCCATCCAGATTTTTAATAATTTCTAGAACTTTAGGCATTTTCGCATTCTCCTGAATACTCGCTGCAAGCTTATACAATTCTTTAATCCTATTCTCTAAATCAGGATGTCCTCCTTTGAGCATCTTTTCTAGAGTCTGTAATAAGGCAAAAGAACTACTACAAACTTCACGTTGTAAAGTAAGCAAAAAAAGAATACTTCGCTTCTCCTTAAGCCTCTTCTTATATTCACTTTTAACTAAATTTGTTACTCCATCATAAAGAATTTTTTCTTTTGGAGTCAAATTTAAAGTAATTAACTTAACTTCTCTAGACGGAAAATCTAATGTGGATTCTTGCCTGGAATTACGAATCATAACTTTTTCTAAAGAACGTTGCAATTCTTTTTGATTCTTAGCTTCCCTTTTATTCTTAACATGGTTATCACTAAATTTTTGATAAGAACCAAAAAGATTAGGATTAATGATAGAAATCAAATTATATAATTCCTTTAAATCATTTTGAATTGGGGTGGCAGTTAAAAAAAGACAATATTTCTTCGGAAGAGCATTCACAAATTTCCAATTAGCTGTATTTTCATTCTTAAGTTTGTGTGCCTCATCTACAATAACCAGATCAAAACCTTTTTCTATTAAACCATCAGCATGAGGATCGCGTTTACACATATCTAAAGAAGCAATCATTTGATCATAATAGAGTATAGCTCGAGCTTTACGATTAAACCAGACATTAATCTTAAATTTATTTGATAATTCAAACCACCATTGGTATCCTAATGAAGCAGGAACCAGAATAAGAAATTTCTCCACTTCCCCTCGTAAAATAAGCTCTTTTAAAATCATTCCTGCTTCAATGGTTTTTCCGAGTCCAACTTCATCTGCTAAAAGCGCACGA
This sequence comes from Halanaerobiales bacterium, assembly GCA_030627905.1. Lineage (GTDB taxonomy): Bacteria > Bacillota > Halanaerobiia > DY22613 > DY22613 > JAGMES01. The sequence continues at coordinate 16,690 of DAOVRZ010000077.1, read as the reverse complement.
CCATTTAGATTGTGAATTACATTTTCCACACAGGCAATCTGATGTGGAAATAATTCCATTCCAATCTCTTCCCAATGATCTTTTAGGTCATTTACTGCTAATAGATTCGAAAAATTTTGAAGTTCAATAGCCAATTTTCTATCCTCCTCTCTGATAAATATCCTTACTTTTAGATTAACCACATTTCAATTTCTTGATGTAGGTACAATTTTCAAGAGGAGGATAAAACTTTTTGTGCGCTAATCATTTATAATATGTATAAAAAGCATTATAATCAGGATAAAATAAATTATTAGATTAACATAAATCATTTTTACCATTCTTTTAAATCGTATATCTTCTTTTTTAAAACCAAAAAAATCTTTACTCAGCCTTAAAAAGAAAATTTGCAAAATAAGTATTAATGTGATAAAAACACCTAACAATAATAATATTCTCATAAAAAAATCACCCTCAATCATCGGACTATAATATGATTCGCCCACAAAAAGTATTTTAGTCACACTCGCATACTATATATAATAATGAAACCATCTACTCGTTACTATATATAGTATGCGAGCCTTTGTGTGACTACTTTTTGTGGGTGAATCATAATATCATATGCCCGGATTGAGGGTTCTGTTCAAAATTGAAACTATTTAATATTTAATATTTACCCCGATCATACCTCCTATACCACCAGCCAAAAAGCCTGATAAAATTCTAAGAATCATCTCTAAATTAAAATTCATTTCAACATACCGGGTTCCTAACATCAAGATAATCAGCATATACATAAATCCAACAAGTCCACCATGTAGCCAACCTTTATAATCTGTTTTCCTCGCAGCATAAATCCCACCAAAGAAAACAGCAAGATAATTTATAAGCAATAAAATACGATTCATTAGACTATCATCCATTGAATTGATCAACGAAAAGAGAAAACCCAAAATAATACTACCAACAACAAGAATTACAAAACTACAGATCAATCCTTTTAAAATTGCCGTAATCTGAATCGAATTCTGATTACCTACTTTTTCAGACATGAGACAAACCTCCCGAAGATCATTTATGTTATTAAATTTATTCTTCGAAAAGTTTAATATGTCAACAAAGTTAAAAATCAAAGTTTACTTTACTTAACTCTTCTTTCATCTGATAATCTGTTAAATTTAATGCAATCGGTGTAATGGAAATTTTGTTATTTTTAATTGCCAAAAGATCGGTTCCTTCTTCTTCAAGATCATCATGAACTTCTCCGTGTAACCAATAATAGACTTTACCTCGTGGATCAATTCTCTTTTCAAAAGAATTTTTATATGTCCTTTTACCTAATTTGGTAATAGCAACACCATTAATCTCTTCCTGAGTAAGACTGGGTATGTTAATATTCAACAATCTAGGTCTTTGAATATGTTTTTTTTCAATCCACTCTACAACTTGTGCTGTAAAATTTGCAGCACAAGAAAAATCCCAATTGCCATGGCTTACTAAAGAGACTGCGATGGCTGGAATTCCCATCATCATTCCCTCTAATGCTGCTGAAACTGTACCTGAATAGATCACATCTGTACCCAAATTTGGCCCCTTGTTAATTCCCGAGATAACTAGATCTGGTAACTCTTTTAAAATACCTTCTATTCCAAGTTTAACACAATCAGAAGGAGTACCATCAATTGAATAACATTCAGACTTTGATTCGGAAAACTTAACGATCTCTGCACGCAAAGGATGGTGTAGAGTAATTGCATGCCCGGTTGCACTTCTTTCACGATCAGGGGCAAAAACATAAATTTCATGTTCCTCTTCCAACCTTTTTCGTAATGCTTGAAGCCCTTCTGAATAAATTCCATCATCATTAGTTAAAACAATTCGCATCTCACTCAACCTCGTTTACAAAGTTTTAATTTCATAATATGATTCATTTTAGTCGCACTTGCATACCATATAAAGTACTGACCTCGCCAATTCAGTACTTTATATGATATGCAAGCTCTTGTGCGACTACTTTTTGTGAGCTAATCATAATATTATACCAAAAAAATGGTAAAAAACCAAATAGGTAGTATACTTATAATGCTTCAAGTTAACTTCTCTACAAATCCTATCTTCTTTGATAGAGGATACTTTTCTACTTCCAGCCTTCTTACTTTTCAATCGTTGTTTTTGACGATAGCGAAGGCGTTTGAATCGAAGTTCACGACCCAAAAACATTTCAGTATGTAAAAGAGTTTTATTCTTGTCAAGCACGGAAATAGTAGCAATATTGACTATTCCTAAGTCAATACCTAGAACAGTTTCGGGAGTCTTCTCCTCTTGTTGATATTTAAGAACTAAATTAAGATACCATTCACCTTTAGGCTGGTATAATTCAGAAGTTTTGATGCAATATCTTTTATTAGTCAGATATTTACGCTGGTACTTACCAAAAGCAAGAGGGCAAAAGACATTAGCAGCAGGAGTCATTATCTTAACAAAATATTTACCATCTTTCTCAATGATATAAAAAGATTTATCAATAACTAACCTGACGGGTGCGTTACTTTGAAATTGAGAAATATCATTTACTTTGACGATTTCAATAGCCTTTCGGTTACATTTTATTGCAACCTGAGAAGGCAGATCAAAGTTATTTCTCAACACCCTGTACACTTGTTTGTGGCTTTTGGTATAGGAAGTGAAACCCCAGTGTTTGATAATCTTAAGGGCTGATCTGATAGCTTTGTTCCAATTTCTTTGAAGAAGATTTAACTTATCTTTCTTAGATTGAGATGGTTTATACAACTTAATGTGGTGAATAGTAGTATGCAAGGCTATCACCTCCTAGAATTAACATTTTGGGAGAATTCAATATAATGTTTAATAGTATCAGCAGATACATGCCCAGCAGTACCAACATAGTAAGATGGCGACCATAAACTTTCTTTATGGGGTCTGATTTGAGGGTATTGTATCAAAATCTTACGGGCACTGATACCTTTAAAATACTTAACAGCTTGAGAAACAGCTACAGCCGGAGGAATAGAAACAAATAGATGTATATGGTCAGGACACACCTCCAAAGCTAATATTTCAAAACCTTTATCCTCCGCAATTTCGTTTAAGGTTTTGATGGTAAATTCCTGTACATCGTCAACAAGTACCTTTCGCCTATATTTAGGAATCCATACTATGTGATAGGCGGTTTGATACACGCAATTTCTATTATGTTTAACGTTTTTCATACTTCAATTATACACTATGTGGGTGTTAATTGCAAGTAAAATTTGCTAAGAAAGGTGGGAAAAACCGTCGCCTTTCCTCCCCCGACTAGAAGTCAGAGGTTTCCAGGCGACCGAATTGATGAATATGAAATTATCTATGTAAAAGAAGAATTTCTAAAGAAATTTCAATATAGTTTGTGCTAATTTGATGTAATGGACAAATATACAGTTTTTTTATATTGACCTTTTTTCTAAAATTTGATATACTGTAGTTGTCTAAGAAAAATATAGTTTTAAGCTAGCATAAGTCATTTGGTAAAACTTCTGAATCGTACTCATTGGGTTATCGGTTCGTTTCCGATTGCTAGCTCCAAATTTTCAACCATTATCTTCGGGCTGTAGCGCAGCTTGGTAGCGCGCTTGATTTGGGATCAAGAGGCCCCGAGTTCGAATCTCGGCAGCCCGACCATTTATGTAAGTAAACCCTGTTACATATGTAACAGGGTTTTTTTATGCATGTTTCTAGTAAATTTAGTAAATAGTTTGGGTAAAATAAGTATAAGTGAAGGAAGTTTTATAACGATATAATGGATATATTAGTAAAATTTGATATTGTTCAAGAACAAGAAACCTACTCAATCTAAAAACATCATTGTCATCTGCAAGTACCTCTTAGATACAAGTACCTACAGAGAAAAACACTTAGCAATGAAGACTTATTCTACTCTAATGCCTAAATATTGATCAAAATATCCATTGACGTTATCTTTAATCTCCTGTATAATAACTATTGTCGTCACGTAAGTCCTAACGTGAAAAGTTACGCTCCCATCGTCTAGGGGTCTAGGACACCAGGTTTTCAACCTGGCGGCACGGGTTCGAATCCCGGGAGTACCATTATGCCGACGTGGCTCAATTGGCAGAGCAGCTGATTTGTAATCAGCAGGTTATCGGTTCAAGTCCGATCGTCGGCTCCAATTTAATATCTAGTAATCTTGGAGGGATGCCCGAGTGGCCAAAGGGAGCAGACTGTAAATCTGCCGGCTATGCCTACAGTGGTTCAAATCCACTTCCCTCCACCATTATCTTCGGGCTGTAGCGCAGCTTGGTAGCGCGCTTGATTTGGGATCAAGAGGCCCCGAGTTCGAATCTCGGCAGCCCGACCATTTATGTGAGTAAACCCTGTTACATTTGTAACAGGGTTTTTTACATTTATTCAGTGAACTCGTCTTCCTTCAGATGATCTCTCACCTTAGCTGCTTTCTCAAAATCAAGGGCCAGACTATATTTCTCCATAAGATGAGATAACTTCGCAATAATTTCTTCTCCATCTCCATTAAGAAACTCTTTTATTGCACCTACCTATGCCTAATATTCATTTTATTTGAATTTACACTAGCTTGAATTTCTTTTTTATCAACAATCTTAAATCTAGGATACAGATCATCGGTTAAATTTAAGTATTTATATTTTAAAAATTGCTTCTGTTTCACATTATACATCGGCCAATATTCTTTAATAAGTCTATCTTCTATAAATAACCTGTCCCATCTTATCATAAAAAAAATAAACTCCGGACTTCACGGGGACTTGCTTTAATTTACTAGAATACTCCTTCATCAATTTACTGAACGCAAATATAATCCTTTTTGGTATCTAGCGCGAGAATTTCGACGTAAGAGCATTCTATTTGTCTTAAATCATCAAATTTGCTCTATAATTGACTTTGACGATCTTGCTTCTATCCTGTATAATAACAATTGTCGTCAGGGGCGACATCACGTAAGTCCTAAACGTGAGAAGGCAAGCTCCCATCGTCTAGGGGCCTAGGACACCAGGTTTTCAACCTGGCGGCACGGGTTCGAATCCCGTTGGGAGTACCATTATGCCGACGTGGCTCAATTGGCAGAGCAGCTGATTTGTAATCAGCAGGTTATCGGTTCAAGTCCGATCGTCGGCTCCAATTTAATATCTTTGTTTTTTGGAGGGATGCCCGAGTGGCCAAAGGGAGCAGACTGTAAATCTGCCGGCTATGCCTACAGTGGTTCAAATCCACTTCCCTCCACCATTATCGTCGGGCTGTAGCGCAGCTTGGTAGCGCGCTTGATTTGGGATCAAGAGGCCCCGAGTTCGAATCTCGGCAGCCCGACCATTATGTTCATAACCGCAATCGATTGTGTCTTTAATGTGTTGAGTTAAAGTGATAACAAAATAAAGATAATTTCACGGCATTAAATTTTCATCACATGGTCGGATAGCTCAGATGGTAGAGCAGAGGACTGAAAATCCTCGTGTCCCCAGTTCGATTCTGGGTCTGACCACCACTTTTTTGCCGGGGTGGCGGAATGGTAGACGCATCGGACTTAAAATCCGATGGATATTTTATCCGTGCCGGTTCAAGTCCGGCTCCCGGTACCATTTAACAATTTAAAAGTATTTATATAAAAAACTGTAGGTTTTCCTACAGTTTTTTTATTTAATGAAATTATACAATATCGAAATATTTTATCTTTTGAGATAAGACCCCCACTTATAGAAGTGGGGGAAATTGTTTTTAATCTTCAGTGGGGGGGTAGAAGCCCCACTGTTCAGCTTTAGCTGGACGAGTTCACTCATCAAATATTAGCTGGCTTTGGTCATTAAAGAAAGTTCTATATCCTAATTGAACAAATAGAATGACTGTTAAAGCAACACTTCCTAAGATTCCTAGCATAATTGCTATTTGATATTCTATAGCAGTGACCGGTGATATTCCTGATAAAATTTGTCCTGTCATCATTCCCGGTAAAAATACTATTCCCATTCCTACCATTGAGTTAATAGTCGGAAGTATTGCTGAATCAAATACATTGTCAACTATTTCCTTAGAAGCCATTTTTGGAGTTGCACCCAGCATTAATGCTGATTCGATTAGATGTTTTTTAGAATACATATCATCTACTAACCTACTTACACCTAATGAGATACCTGTCATTGAGTTTCCTATTAGCATACCTGCAATTGGTATAAAATACCTTGGTTCATACCAGGGGGTAATATGAATTACAACTAATATAAAATACAAAAGACTTGACAATGTACCACTCGCCATTGAAAATGCAATAATTCTTTTTAGTCTGCTAGATATTTTAACCTTTACTCTTTTATAAATATTAAAAATTGCAAAAATTTCCATAGAGATAATAATCAAAACTGTATATATAGGATTTACATTGTTAAATACATAAACAAGGATGTAACCAGTTAAGATTAATTGTAGAGTCATTCTTAGAGTTGAAATTAATATCTCTTTTTCTCTTGAGATCCCTCTCACTTTTACTATTATCAATAGAATTACAACAAAAACATATGCAGCAACCATCTGCCATATATTAAGATTTATTATATTATTCATTATTAACACCCCTCTTCATTAACTACTTTACCATCTTTTATTTCAATAATATTATCAGCAAAATCATTTGCAACTTTTTTTGAATGAGTAACCATAATAAGAGTTTTGTCATTTAACCTTGATTGTTCAACTAATTTCTTTATAATAATTTGCTCTGTTTCTTCATCTAAAGCTGAAGAGGGTTCGTCTAATAGATATACTTCAGGTTCTATAAGTATTATTCTACCAAGGGCTAATCTTTGTTTTTCGCCACCAGATAGTTTTTCTGCATTTTCATTTAATTTTTTATTCAAATTTACTATATTTAACACTTCACTAAGTTTGTCATCTAACACAAGTGCTTTTTCTGAGAATTTTAAACCTATTAGCAAGTTGTCTTTTACACTACCTTTGAATATAGCAGGAGATTGTGGAAGCATAACAACTTTACGTCTTAATTCGATTGAATCCATTGTACTTAATAGCTTACCATTATAAAGAATTTTTCCACTATCACAGGTAATTAGTTTGTTTAATAATCTTAATAGTGTAGTTTTACCACTCCCACTTTCACCTATAATACAAGTAACTTTACGATTTGGAATTTCAAGATTTTTAATATTGAGAATATTCTTATACTTTACTTCATTAAGACTAAACACAAAAAATCCCTCCTTAAAATTAATCTTTTATCTCTTTAAATAGTTCACACTATCTCTTTCATTATACAAGAAATCAAATAAAAAACTGTAGCGATTTATGACCTACAGTTTTTTATTTAAATGTTTTAAGTTTTTATTATTCCAACTCTTAATTCTTAACTCTTAATTATAATCATTCCTCACTTTCCATCTTCACAATAGCATTCAATGCCACAATAATCTCTTTTTCTACAGCTTCATGCACCTTTGCCCTATGTGGATCATACTGATCAGGATCATAATCTATTACAACTCCATCAACAGCAAGGATTGCTCCAGCGCGTACACCACGCAGAGAAGCGATAACAAGCAGTGCCGAACATTCCATTTCCACTGCGGTTACATTAGCCTGTGAATAGAGCTTAAGGGGCAATTCTAGTATTCCAGGATAAAAAGCTGATAGTGTTAAAACCATACCTGTTTTATATTTAATATCTTTGACTCCCAGAATAGCTACTTCTAGAGATCTAACAACTCCAAAATCAGCAATGGCAGGATATCCAATAGGAACTAATTGCTCAGTTAAACCGTCTGCACGAACTGCAGAAGTTACCACAACGAGATCGCCATCCTGTACATCTAAATCCAGAGAGCCACAAGTACCTACTCTGATGATAGTTTTTGCTCCACCTTTGATTAATTCTTCAAAGGCCAAAGCAGCTCCCGAGACGCCCACTCCATGCGAATTAATAGTTACCTCTACACCTCGATAATGCCCTTTGAGAGTCCGATATTCACGATTAAAACCGATCTCCTCATAGTCGTCTAAATACTCAGCAATCTTTAAAGCTCTATCTGGATCACCACATACTAATACGTATTTGGAGATACTCCCCTCAGGAACTTTTAAAACTGGTAAAATCTTTCCTTCTCCCATTATTATTCACCTCGCCCATGATTACATGTTTTACATTCAACACATTTACGTTTGGAAGTTTGAACTGAGGGTTCACCTTTGATCTCCTTTATCAGTTCAATTATTTTCTTAACTTCTTCTTCTTCTCCTTCAATACCCAAAGTAACTGCTCCTTCTGAACCACCTACTCCACCTGAACTGATTTGCAAAATATCATCTAAATCTGCAAAGGTATCCATTGCACTCAATTCTGTAATCACTGTACCATAATTTACAGAAATCATTCCAACAGGCATGCCTAATGTATAATCTACACTGTCAATCCCCGCAAAATTAGATGCCTGAGGCACTGAGGGAATTAGTTTTTCTAAACCTACTGGCATAATCAAATTAGCTCCTAAAGCCATCAAACGCCCCATAGAGCGGCCAATAGTTCCTCCCCATCTCTCTCCTACCATAACTCCAACATTTCCCTCAAAATCGATAGCATTGCCGCCTTTGATAAAAATATCTTTACCTGACATAACTTCTAACACTTCACCCATTGACATATCAATCGGCTGACCATCTTTTAAAACCAAAGGCTTTATTCGAACACTAGCATCTGTAACACAATGTATTCCTTTTGTAATAACACCTGCTGTATAATCACCTTTTCTTTCAATCACGTCACCTGTCAGTTCTTCAACAATAAATGCGTTAGTAGTACCGCCTCCAATATAAATATACCCTTCTTTCATAGCCTCCTGCACTTCTGGTAACTGAACAACTGCTTTTGCAATTAATCTTTTTGACTCTGCACTAGTCAACGTAAACATTGCTTTCAATTAATACATCCCCTTCCTAATTTATAATTATTAATTTAGAATCCAATATAAATAAAGACTAAAAGTTACGATTCCATTCCAAACCATATGTGCTAAAATTGACGTATATAAAGATTTGCTTTTTTCATATAAATAAGCTAACCCAATTCCTCCAAGAGTAGTCCCAACAAAAGCCCATAAACTTTGATGGGCCAGCCCAAAAATCATACCACTCACAAGAAGTCCTTTAAAAACACCATATTTTGATCTAATAAAAGAATATATTAATCCTCTAAAAAAAGTTTCTTCCACTATTGGAGCTATCACCACAATCAAGATTGCATAACTTAAAAAAAGCCATAAATTGTTGCTCTCTAACAAAAGAGTTATCACTTCTTGTTGAGGAGGAATAATATGAAAAACATTTAATAAAATAACTGCCATAATTAAATTAATAACCATAACTCCGAAAAAGATCAAGAAACCTCCCACAATTCCATTCACAACTATTCTGATTTTATTTTCAAAAGAAAATAATCGTCTTAAAGAATAGTTATATTTTACTCTCAAAAACAAATAACAAAGACTAAATAAAAGAATATTTTGAATGAGAGTAGCACACAAAACCACTACACTTTCCAATGTTTCTGTTTCGATGAAAGCTGTATTTTGTAATAGCATCACCAATATCTCTCCAACTATCATAACTGCCCCAGAAGCGATAATAAATATCAAAAAAATATCTAATTTTGTCCAGGGAATCATTTCTTGATTTCTGTTCATTTCATCACTCATTAAAGTTTCCCTCCCGATAAGCAAATACCTCCCCGAAACGCCACAAGGCGACTCAGGAAGGTTACATGTTTAAAAGTGCATGTTCCAGCCATGGACGAATATGAAATGAAGTATTTAAAACTATAGAAAATATCATCGACTGACTTGGTTCAATCATAAAATAACATAGAAGTGGTGTAAGCAATTCTAAAACCAAAATCAAAACCAAAACACTAATTCCTCCACTAAAAACAGCACCTATAAAACGATTGGTCAAATTCAGTACAGGGTCTTCTTTAGCAATCTTTTCAAAAATAGCAATAATAAAATGGCTTATCAAAAAGATGCTTATAATAATTATCAAAGCACCAATCGAAATAGCAATTAACTTTGCGATAAAACTTCCCAAAGTATAAAAAACCAATTCCTCCATATTTTTTATTGGAAAGGCTGAAAAATCTGGAACAGCTTTTAGCAAGTACTCAATAATATTTTCTTTCTGAAAAAGTGATGTTAATATATCCCGTAATGTTTGAGGTAACTCTAGATTCGATATAATATACTTCAAACTTGAAGAAAATTCTTCTACGGGAAAATTTCCCTGATTTAATTCTTGTGTCAATCCTGTTAAATGAATAGCTTGTTCATATAAATTGCCAGGCATATTTACCATATCTTTAATAGATAATGCAATGGTTTGGGTTAAATTCCAAGGTTTAGTTAAAAAACTACCCAATTGAGGTCCAAAAAAGAGTATCACTATAAAAGAGACTAAATACTTAAGTGTTCCTAAAAGTGAACGAACAAAGCCAGTATAAAAACCACGTATTAAACTTAATAGAATAAGTATAATGATAACCCAATCCAACCAACTCATTTTCACCCTCCTACTCTCCAAAAACCCGTTCAACAAATTCATCCTTTTCACCAAAAGGTCCTACAATAATTCCGTTATAGTTAACTTGAATGGCTGCAGCATTACTAATACGAAGGTTAATCTTTGTGCCTTCCACTAAGCGGGTTTCACCATCAAAAATCTGACCCTGAAAATTAATTTCCCCATCTACTGAAATACGTATCCAGGAAGTATCATTTGCAATTATTTGAATCTGGATTTTTTCTACGTCAGTTGACTGAATGACCTTAGAAGACTGGTTAACTGAGGTATCTTGTCCAGCATTGGGTAAATTTAAATTTTCATTTCCCAACTCTATAGCATCATCTTCAACTTCTTTCACATTATCAACTTCAGTATTTTCCACATTTTCAATTTCAGCAGCTTCCACATTTTCATCTTCTGCATCTTCATTAACAACACTAGTATTATGTAATTGATTATTATTAAAAGTTTCTGTATTAGATTCACTTTCCATAACTGTAGATGGTTCTTCTACCTTGGGCTCTGACTCAGAAACCAATAATGGAATTGTTTCAGTTTTAATAGTAGTCCAAATTTTTTTAACAAAAATAAATCCGCCACCTAACAAAGCTAAAACAAAAAAAATAATTAATATCCTTCGTAACATAAAAGGTGATCGATTACTAATGATAGTTATCTCTGTATCTTCAGGAATTTCTTCTTTTTTAAGTTGATCTAAATATCCTTGATATTGGGTAATAATTTCAATTGGATCTAACCCTACTATCAGAGCATATGCTTTTAAGAATCCTTTTGCATAAACTTTACCTGGAATCACATCAAAATCACCATTCTCTATCGCTTGCAAATATCGGATTCGAATTTTGGTCTGCTCAGATATTGCTTTTAAACTTAATCCTCTCTCTTCTCGCGCTTCTTTCAATTTCTGCCCAATATCCCTCATTCTTTACCCTCCTTATCAACTAATATCAAAGGTATAAAATCCTTGACCATATATATATTCTCCTCCTTCATTCTCTTCCTCCTCTGAAGAACATATTTCGATAATTAAATCAAAACTTTCAAGTTGAATGTCAGTTTCATGAACTAAAATATCTGGATGTTCAACAATACGCAAAACTGGATAATTTAATATTTTCTTAACAAATTCAATGTGTTCAGGGAATGATCTTCGAAAGGTAGTAATTGCATCAATAATCAATACTGCCCCCATATCTAACAATTCTTCATCAATACTTGTACGCATAATTTTCCGGAGCAAGGTTGAAGAAATAAGTACCCAAGGTTTATTAGCATGAACAGAAGCAGCAATTGCTGTTTCAGATTTGCCAATTCGAGGAGAGCCACGCAAACCAATTAAAAGATCAGAACCTTTTGTCAATCTCCCACCCAAAAAATCTATTAAATAATCCAACTCTTCACGATCAAAACGATAAACAGGCGGAAAACTAGACAACTTTCGAATCCGTTTACCATGTTTTAAAGTAAGGATGTCTAATTCCTGCGGAGCTCTAAATAATTTAATCTGTAAATCCTCAACTTCCATTAATGCAGAACGAAGTGATTCTAACTGTTGCTCAGTTTGATAGCTTAATAAAAAACCTCGTCTATGTCCTTTTAATGAACTTACATTTTTTATATTTACCTTCAACATTCCAATAAGAGAAGCTACATCCCCTAATAGTCCTGGTCGATTATTAATTATCTCATATTCTAAATAGTATTGTTGCATATAATCCACCTACTTTGTCCTCCTTAATTTGTTTCGATAAAAAAAGCAAATTTCCTTTTTTTTTAGTAAATATTTTTCGGACACACCCTACCTATATTACTATTTTAAAACAAAAAGTAGGCAATTATGCCTACTTTATAAATTATTTATTTAATTAATCTTCTTTATCATATGGTTCTCCACTTGCAGCTGGTGCTGTTGAACGACCGATAAATCCTGTAAGAGCAAAAAGAGTTAATATATATGGCAACATAAGCCATATTTCTCTTGGTAAAAATGTAATCTGTAAAGTTTGCGCCAACATTTGCATCGCTTCAGCAGTTCCAAAGAGAAGACATGCTAAAAATGCACCTATTGGAGTCCATTTACCAAAGATAACTGCCGCCAAAGCAATAAAACCACGACCTGCAGTCATATTATCAGAAAATAGATCTAGTAAACCGATAGATAGAGTTGCACCACCGACTCCTGCCATTACTCCACTAATTATTACACAAATATAACGAATTCGTTTTACACTTATACCAACTGTATCCGCAGCCTCAGGATGTTCTCCAACTGCTCTCAATCTTAAACCAAAAGTAGTTTTAAAGAGAACAAAATGTGCAACAAAAACCGCTAAAATTGCAAGATATACAAGAGGCGACTGATCTGCAAAAATAGTTCCTATAAATGGAATATCTTGGATAAAACCCAAGGAAAGTTTTGGTAAACTATTTACACTTGGAGATTGACCTGCACTCTTAAAAATTGCTTGCAACAAAAAGTTAGTTAAACCTACACCCAAAATATTAATCGCAGTACCACTAACAACTTGATTTGCACGGAACTCAATAGACACAAAAGCATGAATTGATGCAATCAACCCTCCAGCGACCATTGCCATAATAATTCCTAGCCATGGACTTCCAGTATAATAAGAAGTTATCATAGCAGCAAAGGCACCTGTTATCATAATACCTTCAAGGGCGATATTGACAACACCAGCTCTTTCAGAAAAAATTCCTCCAATTGCAGCATAGATCAATGGAGTAGCTGAACGGAGGCCGGAGGCTAACAGCAAGGCTAATACTTGCATTATTCAACCCCCTCCTTTCCAGCAGCATTTTTTGCTTTCATTTTCCGATAAAATTTGCGTACTGCATAATCGGAAGCTACAAAGAAAATAATAATCGCTTGAATAATTGAAATAACCTCTTTTGGAACATCAGCCATACTTTGCATCATATTAGCTCCACGTTGTAACGTTCCAAACAACAGAGCAGCTAATATTATACCTACAGGGTGATTTTTACCCAGAAGTGCTACAGCGATTCCAGTAAAACCATAACCTAAAAATCCAAATGGTTGCACAGCACGATACTCTAAACCCATAACCTGAGTAGCACCAGCAAGAGCGGCAAGGGCGCCACTTATTGCCATAGCTAAGACAGTATTTTTAGCTACACTAATTCCACCATACTCAGCAGCTGATGGATTAAGTCCAACTGCCCTGACTTCATATCCAGTAATTGTTTTCCAAAGAATCCAATAGATCGCAAAAGCCGCTAGAAGAGCAATGAAGATCGACCAATTTAACCTACTACCACGAATAAATCTTGCAAATCGCATAGTTTGCTCAATCTTTGGTGTTGCAGGTAAACCATTAGGAACCATCATTACTGACCTGATTAAAAAGTTAACTAAATATAGTCCTATATAATTAAACATAATCGTACTAATAACTTCATGAATACCTAGTTTTGCTTTGAGATATCCAGGAATACCACCCCAAATTGCTCCTGCAACAATAGCAGCCAAAAGAGCCAAAGGAATATGAATCCACCAATATGGAACTTTTAAATATACACCAACTGCTGCCACTGTAATATATCCTGCAAAAAATTGACCCTCGCCACCAATATTAAAAAGACCACAACGAAAAGCAAATGCTACAGATAAACCAGTAAAAATTAAAGGTATTGTATTAACAAGGGTCTCAAAGAAATAACGAGTATTACCAAAGGAGCTAGTAAACAAAACCTTATAAGCCTCGATAGGATTCCCCTCAACAGCAATCATAAAAATTGCTCCCACTAACATAGCAAAAACTACGGCAATGATTGGAACAGCTAGATTACTGATAATTTTTTTCCAACTAGCATTTCCCTCTTTCACTCTCTAGACCTCCTCTTCTTCAGTCTGTCTTGCAGCACCTGCCATCATCAATCCTAAATCTTCCTCTGTTGCATCTTTAGCATCCATAATGGCCACGATCTCACCCTCATAAATTACCGCAATTCTATCACTCAAAGATAATATCTCATCTAATTCCAGAGAAACCAACAATACTGCTTTACCTGCATCCCTTGCTGCCACAATCCGTTTATGAATAAACTCGATAGCACCTACATCTACACCACGAGTTGGTTGAGCTGCAATCAATAATTCAGAACTTCTACTAAATTCACGAGCAATAATTACTTTTTGTTGATTACCCCCTGAAAGATTCTTTGCAAACACCTCTTCATTTGGTGTTCTAACATCAAATTCTTCTATCAAGTTTCTAGCATTCAAATCAATCTCTTGATAATTCAAATTACCTCGAATGGCAAAAGGCTTCTTATAATGATGTCCAAGAATCATATTATCAGAAAGAGAAAAATCAACTACCAATCCTCGTTTAAGACGATCTTCAGGAATATGAGAAATCCCAGATTCAATCCGATCTCTTGTAGTTATATTAGTAATATCTTGGCCTTTTAATTCAATCTTACCTTCTGTTAATGGTCTGAGTCCCGTTAAGCATTCAGTCAATTCAGATTGCCCATTGCCATCAACTCCAGCGATTCCTAAAATTTCACCTGCTCTAACTTCAAAAGTAGTTCCTCTCAATGCAGGTAATTCTCGATCATTTAAGGCATGGAGATTATTCACTCTTAAAATGGTTTGACCTACATTGCTAGGTTTTTTTTCTACTTCTAAGATTACTTCACGACCAACCATCATATTAGCTAATTGGCGTGTATCTACGTCAGCAGTATTAACGGTTTCAATCATTTTACCCCGTCTAATAACAGTTACCCTATTACTAATAGCTTTAACTTCTTTAAGTTTATGTGTAATAAAGATTATTGACTTGCCCTGATCTGTTAGTTTATCCATAATAAAAATCAATTCTTGTACTTCTTGAGGAGTTAACACAGCAGTTGGTTCGTCTAGAATCAAAATATCAGCACCACGATATAATGCTTTTAAAATTTCAACTCTCTGCTGCATACCTACAGAAATATCTTGAATCTTTGCTTTTGGATCAACATGTAGACCATATTTTTCAGAAATCTCGCTTACACTCCGAATCATTTCAACTTCATCAAGAACACCCATGCAAGATGGTTCAGAACCCAAAACAATATTTTCAGCTACTGTAAAAGGAGGAATCAACATAAAGTGTTGATGTACCATTCCAATTCCTAATTCAATAGCTTTATTTGGAGAATCAATTCTAACCTTCTCACCATTTACATGAATTTCACCACTAGTGGGGGTATAAAGCCCATAAAGAATCTTCATTAAAGTGGTTTTACCTGCGCCATTTTCACCAAGAAGTGCATGAATTTCGCCCTTTCTTAATTGAAAATCAACATTATCATTGGCAACCACTCCTGGGAAGATTTTTGTAATCCTCTTCATTTCTATAACAGTGGTCATATAAATCCTCCTTCTCAAAACATATAAAAGCATAGACATATAGTCTAATTAAAACCAATAAATTTTACTAAACCTCCAAAGTAATTTTAATCTTTTAATCCCATATCTTTTTAAAGATTTTCCCTCCAAAGTAGTTATATTAACACAGTTTCTTTTAGTATATTTAGCTAAATCTCTATGTTCAAATCCTGCTAATTTATCAATTTTAGATTTTGCTTTTTTTCTTTGTGGTTTTATTTTCCAATCTTTTATATTACATTGTTCTTTTTCTATGCTTAATTCTGTAATGACTAAAGCATCATTAGCATGAGATTTTTTAATATCTAATTCAATTCTTTTATTTGCAGTATTTCCTCCATTAGTAAGTTTAAGGTGAGCAATTTTTTTTAAACCTTCTCTTAAATAATTTTTACCTTGCATAACATGTTGAGCTATATGAAAAGATAAATTTTTTCCATTAATTTTAGTCTGTAAATTTTCTTTATATTTCAATTCATCTCCTGTAACTTTTTCATGACAGTCTTCACATAAAGAGATTAAGTTATAAATGCTATTATCACCTTTTAACCTCTTTGGAATTATATGATGAACTTCTATTCTACAGTTGGTTTTATAACACATTTGACAGGTGTTATTATCTCTTAAGATCGCAGCTTTTCTTAAATTTTCATCAAGTCTATTAGATTT